>CANLWQ010000088.1 GCA_947494405.1 Comamonadaceae bacterium
AATGAAACGCACATACCAACCCTCTAAAACACGCCGCGCTCGCACCCATGGCTTTTTGGTGCGCATGAAAACCCGTGGAGGACGCGCTGTGATCAACGCGCGTCGCGCCAAAGGTCGCAAACGCTTGGCTGTTTAAGCCCTTGTTTCTTTGTGACAGCGCCACTTGCCCGGTCTCGTGGACAAACTGACACTGCGAGCAGAATTTGAATCCGTGATGGCCGCGGGCATAGTCGCGCGCACGCCGCATTTCGCCTTGCATGAGCAAATCAGCACCACAGCCAATCGCTGGGGTGCTGTGGTGCCTAAGCGCTGGGCCAGAAGAGCCGTGACGCGCAACCTGATCAAGCGACAAATTTATGCATTGGGCCGCGAACAACTGACGCTTTTACCCAATGCCGATCGCGTTATCCGCTTGCGTAAAAGTTTTGATGTGCAAAATTTTGTCAGCGCAAGCTCAGGCCATTTGCGTTCAGCAGTCAGAACCGAGTTACATCAATTGCTTAAGCACTGCCTAGCGCCATGATCAAGCACATATTGATTTTTTTTATCAAAGGCTACCGCTTGCTTCTCAGCCCATGGCTGGGCTCGTCTTGCCGGTTTACGCCCACATGCTCGGCCTATGCCCTAGAAGCTTTACAAACCTACAACGCCGCCAAGGGAAGTTATTTAACACTTAGGCGGCTGTCGCGCTGCCATCCTTGGTGCGAAGGCGGTCACGATCCTGTGACCCAACCCGCACCGGTGCCCCAAGAAGGGGTCACCTCGTCCAACTCTTTGACCTCGATTGCAAACACGCCATGACCGATATTCGCCGCACCATTCTTTGGGTAATTTTTGGTTTTTCACTGGTCATGTTGTGGGACCAGTGGCAGGTGCATAACGGCAATCGCCCCACTTTCTTTCCAAGTACCAACCCACCTGCAGTCAGCGCGGCTCCTGCTCGCCCAAGCGCCATTCCAAACCCAGCATCGGTGGATGCGCAGGCTAGCCTGCCCCAAGACGGCGCGCCCGCTGTTGCCAATCAAGCAAGCGAAGTCATTGAAGTTCAAACCGAAGTGTTGAAATTAAACTTTGACACCTTGGGCGCGAGTTTGACGCGCGCGGAATTACTCAAGCACAAAGATGTGCATCGCCCAGGCAGCAATGAAGTGCTGATGGACAACACCAAAGAGCGCGTGTATTTGGCGCAAACCGGTTTGGTGGGCGCCCCAACGGGTACCAACTGGCCCACCCACAAAACGCCTATGCGGCTCATGACCTCACCCAACTTCAAGGAGGGGGAAGACAATTTGGTGCTGCGTTTTGAGTCCGAAGTCATTGGTGGCGTCAAACTGATCAAAAGATACACAGTGAACAAGAACAGCTATTTGCTGTTGGTTGACCATGAGATCGTGAATCAATCAGGCCAAACCATTTCACCGCAGGTGTATGTACAACTTGTGCGCGATGGCAATAAACCCGAGGGAGAGTCTGCTTTTTACTCGACCTTCACTGGCCCAGCGGTTTACACCAACGCCAAAAAATACCAAAAAATCGAGTTTTCGGACATAGAGAAAAACAAAGCTGATTTCGAAAAAAAATCAGATGTGGGCTATGTCGCCATGGTGCAGCATTACTTTGCCTCTGCTTGGTTGATGGGCGACGCACAGCCGCGTGACTTGTACGCCAGAAAAATCGACAACAACCTTTATTCGGTGGGCATGGTGGCGCCTTTGGCCGATCAAGCCAACCTAAGCAAACAAACACACCAGGTGAAATTGTTTGTCGGACCCCAAGAAGAGAAAACACTGGAAAACATTTACCCAGGCCTTGAATTGGTGAAAGACTACGGATTTCTCACCATCTTGTCTAAGCCACTGTACTGGTTGCTTTACGAATTGAACAAATACCTTGCCAACTGGGGGTGGTCGATTGTTGCCTTGGTGGTTTTATTGAAGCTGGCGTTTTATTGGTTGAACTCGCAAGCCTACCGAAGCATGGGCAAGATGAAAGCCATCAATCCCAAGATCATGGAAATGCGTGAGCGCTTGAAAGACAACCCTCAGCAAATGCAAACCGAGATGATGAAAATTTACCGAGAAGAAAAGGTCAATCCTTTGGGCGGATGTTTGCCTATTGCGGTTCAAATTCCATTTTTTATTGCGCTTTATTGGGTATTGCTGTCCTCGGTGGAAATGCGCAACGCACCGTGGGTGGGTTGGATTCATGACTTGGCCGCACCCGACACCGCATTCGGTGTTTGGTTTGGTGTTCCCATCGGCTTGTTGCCTATTTTGATGACATTAACTTCGCTGGTACAGACCTGGCTTAACCCCACACCGCCCGATCCGATTCAGGCCAAGATGATGTGGATCATGCCCCTGGCTTTCAGCGTGATGTTTTTCTTTTTCCCGTCTGGACTGGTGCTGTATTGGTTGTCCAATAATATTTTGTCCATTGCGCAACAGTGGATGATCAACAAACAGCTTGGCGTTGTGAATTAAACAATGCTCAGCGAGCGCGATGCACCCATCATCGCCATTGCCACAGCGCCTGGCAAGGCCGCGGTGGGCGTGCTTCGCATCAGCGGCAAGGGCCTACAAGCCTACGCCAATGCACTTTGCCAACAAACGCTAGAACCCAGACGCGCGCATTTGGCTGTGATCACTGACGCCAACGGGCAAACCTTGGATCAGGTTTTGGCCCTGTTTTTCCCCAGCCCCCACAGTTACACCGGTGAAGATGTTTTAGAGCTGCAAGGCCATGGCGGGCCGCTGGTGATGTCTATGTTGTTAGACAGGTGCTTGGCGTTTGCCGACCAAGCACAGCCAGGCTTGCCCGGTTTGCGCAGAGCCATGCCAGGGGAATTTACCCAGCGTGCATTTCTCAATCAAAAAATGGACTTGGCACAAGCCGAGGCCGTGGCCGACCTGATTGATGCACAAACGCATGCTGCTGTTAGAGGCGCAGGACGTTCCTTGGCAGGCGAGTTCTCGCATGCGGTTGCAAATATTCAAGAGCATCTGCTGCGCTTACGTGTATTGGTGGAGGCAAGTTTAGATTTCCCAGAAGAAGACATAGACTTTGTGACCCAAGCGGATGTGGGCGGGCAGCTTGGGCGCATCATGCAAGCACTGACATTGCTGTGCGGCAAAGCTGAACAAGGGGCTTTGTTGCGCGATGGCATGAAGTTGGTGATCGCCGGTCAACCCAATGCGGGCAAAAGCTCGCTGTTAAATGCTTTGACCGGTCAAGAAGTGGCTATCGTCACCCCGGTCGCCGGCACCACACGCGACGTGCTGACACAAGAGATAGCTATTGAAGGTGTGCCTGTGCATGTGGTGGATACCGCTGGTTTGCGCCAAGGTGAAACCCTGGATGAGGTTGAAACCATAGGCATTGCGCGGGCTTGGGCGCAAGTGGGCAATGCGGATGTGGTGGTGCTTTTGCATGATTTGGCGCGCCAGCAGGAAGCAACTTATATGGGCAAGCAAAACGATTTAACAGCCCAAGTGATGCAGCGCAAACAAGCCAGAAGCGTGTTGCTGCATGTTTTCAATAAAGCAGATATTGCCCATCCAAACACACCCCACACACAAGACAAAGGAATTTTCATTTCCGCCAAAACCGGGCACGGTTTACAAGAATTGAAACATCAGTTGTTGCAAAGCGTGGGCTGGCAAGCCAGCCACCAAGAAGGTGTTTTTTCAGCGCGTGCCAGACATGTGCAAGCTTTGGAAAAAGCGCAACTGCACTCTGCACAAGCCTTGGCTTGTTTGCAGCAACCCACGCCAGCGCTAGACCTTTTGGCAGAAGAATTGCATTGTGCGCAGCAACACTTGTCAGAGCTCACCGGCGCCATGAGCGCCGACGATTTGCTGGGTGAGATATTTTCAAATTTCTGTATAGGCAAATAAGTCGCCGCATAATGAACCCCATGAAAGACCTATCTACCGAGCAGGGCGAAAAAATCTTGGCCTTGGCAGCCCAGACCTTGTCTACTGAAGCCCAAGCGATAGAGGCTTTGAAGGCCCGTCTTGGGCCCGCATTTTTAAAGGCGGTGCAATCTTTCCTATCGGTGCGTGGTCGCGTGGTGGTCATGGGCATGGGCAAAAGTGGGCATATAGGCAGAAAAATTGCAGCCACTTTGGCGTCCACCGGCACACCTGCTTTTTTTGTACACCCCGGCGAGGCCAGCCATGGCGACTTGGGCATGATCACCCAAGATGATTTGGTGCTGGCGCTTTCCAACAGCGGCGAGAGCGCAGAGTTGTCGGTGATTTTGCCCATGATCAAACGCCAAGGCACCGTCTTGATTGCCATCACCGGCAATGCACAGTCCACGCTTGCCCAGCATGCCCATATCGTGCTCGATAGCGCTGTTGAAAAAGAAGCCTGCCCCATGAATTTGACACCCACAGCCAGCACCACTGCGCAATTGGCTTGGGGCGACGCATTGGCGGTGGCTGTGATGGACGCCAGAGGCTTCAGCCCCAAAGATTTTGCCCGCTCACATCCGGGGGGAAGCTTGGGGCGGCGATTGCTGACCCATGTCGCTGATGTGATGCGAACCGCAGATGCCATACCCAGCGTGACGCCGCTCACGGGTTTTTCAGACTTGATGCGCGAGATGAGTGAAAAAGGCTTGGGCATTTCAGCCGTTGTTGACGATGCTGGCCTGGTTTTGGGCGTGTTCACCGATGGCGATTTGCGCCGCTTGATTGAAAAAGGCGTTGATGCGCGCGCTTTGCTGGCACATGAGGTGATGAATGCCCATCCGGTCACGATTGAAGCCAAAGCTTTGGCCACGCAAGCCGCACAACTGATGGAACAAAAGCGCATCACCAGTTTATTGGTGGTCGATCAGCAGCAGCGCTTGTGTGGTGCACTCAACAGCAACGATTTGATGCGGGCCAAGGTGATTTGATGGCTTTGGCTGCAGATATTTCTCCAGAGACGCTTGAAAAAGCACGCACAGTCAAGCTGCTGCTATTGGATGTAGACGGCGTTTTGACCGATGGCGGCTTGACATACAGCGAGAGCGGCGAACAGACCAAGCGCTTTAACACCCTCGATGGTCATGGCTTGAAATTGCTGCAATCCATAGGCATTCATGTGGCTGTGGTTTCTGGGCGCGACAGCGCCGCTTTGCGAAAACGCCTGTCAGATTTAGGCATAGTGCATGTTTATGCTGGCGTGCACAACAAGCGCGCCTCAGCCGACCTGTTGTTGCAAAACTTGGGACTGAATTGGTCGCAGGTGGCCGCCATGGGTGACGATTGGCCAGACTTGGCCATGCTGATGCCCGCTGCCTTTTCTTGTGCGCCGCCCCAAGCCCATGCCGAGGTTTTATCCCGGGTTGACTGGGTCACCACCCAATCGGCGGGTCATGGCGCGGTTCGTGAGTTGTGCGACTTGTTGTTGCAGGCTTGCGAGATGTATGACGATGCCTTAAGAAAGGCGTTGTTGTGAACAGTTTGCAACGACTGCCGCCCCCGCCACTCTTATTGACTTGGCGTGCGCGTTTGGACAAGTTGGCAGCTTTCATGCCCTTGATGCTGCTGGCTGCATTGTTGTGGGGCAGTGTTTGGTTGCTGCGCAATGCGCCGCAAGCCGAACTGAGTACGCCTTCTTCCAAGCCCTCCCATGAGCCAGATTATTTTGCACAAGACTTCACATTAAAAACTTATTCTTTGCAAGGCGAGTTGAAATCTTTTTTGCAAGGCCGCTCCTCCGAGCATTACCCCGACACCTTAACCAACTTTATTGAGCAGCCGGTGGTGCATTCGGTGTCGCTTTCCGGGCGACTCACGACAGCGATTGCAAAGCAATCTTTCTCCAATGAAGATGGCTCAGAAATTCAGCTCATAGGTCAAGCTGTGGTGCATAAACAGGGCTTGCAAGGCAAAGACCCCGACATGACATTGCGCAGCGACTTCATCCATTTTTTTGCCAATACCGACAAGGTGCTGACCTATGCGCCGGTCAAAATTGAGCGTGGCGACAGTCGTTTTGAAGGCCAAAAACTTCAAGCAGATAACCTCAACCAGCGTTTTGTCTTGCAAGGACAAGTCAAGGCCCTGTTGGTTCCCACTCAACGCCCATAAAAAAAGGACTTGATAAATCAAGTCCTTTTTGCGTTAGAAAACAGCTAAAGCGCTGAGATCAATATTCATTGCGGCCTGAAGAGCCGTTGTTTTGGCGCGCACCACCGTTGCCATAAGGGCCGCGGAAATTGCCGTCATTGCCGCCGGCGCCTGCGCCTTCGCGACGACCACCGCCACCACCACCGTAGCCGCCACCGCCTTCGCGACGACCGCCACCGCCACCACCGTAGCCGCCACCGCCACCATCGCGGCCACCACCACCGTAGCCACCGCCACCACCACCGTAGCCGCCGCCGCCACCGCCGTAGCCACCACCACCGCCGCCACCACCGTAGCCGCCGCCACCGCTGCGAGGAGCGCGAGGCTCCATGGGCCGGGCTTCGTTGACCACCAGGCTTCGACCGCCAAGGGGCGCGCCATTCATGCCAGTGATTGCTGCTTGAGCTTCCGCATCGCTGGCCATTTCAACAAAACCAAAGCCTTTGGAGCGACCTGTGTCGCGCTCCATCATGACCTTGGCGCTGGTGACAGTGCCAAATTGACCAAAAGATTGTTCCAAGTCGCCATCGCGCACGGAATATGGCAGATTGCCGACGTACAGTTTGTTACCCATTCAGGGACTCCATAAAAACAAATAAAAAAGCGAAGTAGTCCCGAATGCATCTGTCCACAAAAGTCTAGAAGCGAAACTAATCTATCACCCACAAGCTGCACATGCGCCCACACGCATTACACAGTCCGAACCATTATGAAACAGATTTTGTGAAGAAAAACAAGTGTTTATCCTCAATATGCAAGATTAAAGTGCAAAAAACCACAAAAACTACCAACTCACCTCACGCTCTGGGCTGGCGTTAATCTTGTGGATAGTTAAATCTGCACCATCAAACTCCTCTTCTTGGCTTAAGCGCAGTCCCACGGTGACCTTCAGTAAACCGTAAAGCATGGTGGAAGTCAGCAAGGCCCAAGCAATGGCAACTGCTGTACCCAGCAACTGCGCCCAAACATTGACACCGCCCAAGCCGCCCAAGGCGGGCAAGCCAAAAACGCCCGCAGCAACGCCGCCCAAAGTGCCACAAAGCCCATGCAGTGGCCAAACACCTAAAACATCATCGATCTTCCAGCGGTTTTGGGTCAAAGTGAACATCACCACAAACACGGCACCGGCCATGGAGCCTACCAGCAGCGCACCAAACGGGTGCATCACATCCGAGCCAGCGCAAACAGCAACCAAGCCAGCAAGAGGGCCGTTATAAACAAAACCTGGGTCGTTTTTGCCCACCCAAAGAGCGGCCAAAGTGCCGCCCACCATGGCCATCAGGCTGTTCACAGCCACCAATCCAGAAATCTTGTCTATGGTTTGGGCGCTCATCACGTTGAATCCAAACCAGCCTACACACAAAATCCAAGCGCCAAGGGATAAAAAAGGAATGCTCGAAGGAGGGTGGGCGGAAATCGCACCGTCTTTTTTATAGCGGTTGCTGCGAGCGCCCAACAAAATAACCGCGGGCAATGCGATCCAGCCGCCAAGCGCATGAACCACCACAGAGCCTGCAAAGTCGTGGAACTCATCACCAGTCAAAGCTTTAAGCCATGCTTGAAAACCAAAAAGCTGATTCCATACCAAGCCTTCGTAAAGCGGGTAAATAAACCCGACGATAACAGCAGTAGCCAGCAGTTGCGGATAAAAGCGCGCACGTTCAGCAATGCCGCCAGACACAATCGCTGGAATAGCTGCCGCAAAAGTGAGCAAAAAGAAAAACTTCACCAGTGAATAACCG
>CANLWQ010000089.1 GCA_947494405.1 Comamonadaceae bacterium
CCCCGACGAGTGGATGGCCTGCGCCAAGGGCGCGGTTCGGGTCAGCAGCACCTCGCTGTCGGGCAAACAAATCACACTCACCTATGTGGAGCCTGGTATTTGGTTTGGCGATGTAGCCATCTTGGACGCAGACTCGCGCACACACGATGTTTACGCGCACGGCGAGACCAGTATTTTGTGCGTGGCCAGAGCCGATTTTCAGAAAATATTGTCAACCCATGTCGAGTTCTACGAAGCCATGTTGCGCTTGCAAGCCAGGCGCATACGCCTGCTATTCGGCTTGGTAGAAGATCTCAACACCTTGCCACTGCGCGCTCGACTCGCCAAACAATTGCTGCATTTGGCCCGCAGCTACGGCGTTCCCTCGCTGAACCACGGCAGCGAAACCCGTATCGGTTTGCATTTGGCGCAAGAAGAGTTGGCGCAGCTATTGGGGGCATCTCGGCAAAGAGTGAACCAAGAATTGAAGTCCATGGAGCGAGAGGACATCTTGCGCATAGAACCGGGTGGCTTGGTGGTTCGCGACCGCGAAGCCTTGTTGCGCATCAGCGCAGCGGAGTAAACACATGAGCCATTTCGATAATTTTGTGGGTACCCGCGAGGTCAGCGACGCCCACCGTTTTGACACCCAAGCACTCGCCCTGTGGCTGCAAGCCCATATGCCCGGCTTTGAAGGCCCGCTAGAAGTAGAGATGTTCAAAGGCGGCCAGTCCAACCCCACTTACAAACTCAACACCCCCAGCAAAAGCTATGTCATGCGGGCCAAACCCGGGCCTGTTGCCAAGCTGTTGCCCTCGGCGCATGCCATAGAGCGTGAGTATGCGGTGATGAAAGGCTTGCAATCGACTGCCGTACCCGTCGCGCAAATGCATGTGCTGTGCGAAGACGAATCGGTGATGGGTCGCGCTTTTTATGTCATGGAGTTTGTACAAGGTCGGGTGCTGTGGGACCAATCCCTGCCAGGCATGACGCCTTCAGAGCGCCGCGACATTTACTTGGAAATGAACCGCGTTATCGCGGCCTTGCATGCGGTTGACCCCGTCGCCCAGGGCTTGGGCAGTTTTGGCAAGCCAGGCAATTACTTTGACCGGCAAATCGGTCGTTGGAGCAAACAGTATGTGGCTTCAGCAACCCAGCCCATCCCCGAGATGGACAAACTCATGGAGTGGCTTCCCGCCCATATGCCCGCCAGCGCTCGCGCTGACATCACTTGCATTGTGCATGGGGACTTCCGTTTGGATAACCTGATTTTTCATCCCACCGAGCCCAAGGTCTTGGCAGTGCTCGACTGGGAGCTCTCCACCTTGGGCCACCCATTGGCAGACTTCAGTTACCACTGCATGTCTTGGCATATTCCACCCGGCAGCTTTCGCGGCATAGGGGGCTTAGACCACGCCGCATTGGGTATACCGCTGGAAGATGAATACATCGCTTTGTACTGCCAACGCAGTGGTCTCACCAGCTTGGAAGCTTTGAAACCCGATTGGAATTTTTATTTGGCCTACAACATGTTTCGCATTGCAGCGATTTTGCAAGGCATTGCTAAGCGGGTCGAAGACGGCACCGCTTCAAGCGCCCAAGCCAAGGCTTCGGGTGCGGGTGCTCGCCCCATGGCCGAACTGGCTTGGTTGTTTGCCCAACGCAGCGCAGCCTGATTTTTTAAAACCACTACATCAACGGAGACTCTTATGAATTTCGATTACACCGACAAGGTTAAAAGCATGCAAGCACGCTTGCTGGCCTTCATGGACGAACATATTTACCCCAATGAATCTCGCTTTTTTGCTGAGATAGCGGCCAACCGTGCGGCCGGCAATGCATGGATTCCCACCAAGATTGTGGAAGAACTCAAACCCTTGGCACGCAAGGCGGGTTTGTGGAACCTGTTTTTGCCCCACTCCAAGCGCGCACCTGAAGGTTTGAGCAATTTGGAATACGCGCCTATGTGCGAAATCATGGGCCGCGTGCCTTTTGCCGCTGAGGTGTTCAACTGCTCGGCGCCCGACACCGGCAATATGGAAACTTTTGAGCGTTATGCCAGCGAAAGCCTCAAAGACCAATGGCTAGAGCCTTTGCTGCGCGGCGACATACGCTCGGCTTTTTTAATGACCGAACCCGATGTGGCTTCATCGGACGCCACCAATATCGAGTGCAGTATTCGCCGAGATGGCGACCACTATGTGATCAATGGTCGCAAATGGTGGTCGTCGGGTGCGGGTGACCCCCGTTGTGCGGTTTATATCGTGATGGGCAAAACCGATCCCGATGCACCCCGCCACTCCCAGCAAAGCATGATAGTTGTGCCAGCCAATTCAGCTGGCGTGGAAATTGTGCGCCCCTTGACCGTCTTCGGTTACGACGACGCGCCCCATGGTCACATGGAAGTGCTGCTGAAAAATGTTCGCGTTCCTGTGGGCAATTTGTTGTTGGGTGAAGGCCGTGGTTTCGAAATCGCGCAAGGCCGCTTAGGCCCTGGACGTATTCACCACTGCATGCGCACCATTGGCTGTGCCGAACGTGCGCTGGAGTTGATGTGCAAACGCCTCAACAGCCGTACCGCTTTTGGCAAACTCATCTCTGCACAAGGCGTGTGGCATGAGCGCATTGCCGAGTCCCGCATCATGATTGAGCAAGCACGCTTACTTACCCTCAAAGCGGCTTACATGATGGACACCGTGGGCAACAAAATCGCCAAAAGCGAAATTGCCATGATCAAGGTGGTTGCCCCTGTGATGGCCACCCAAATCATCGATTGGGCGATTCAAGCCCATGGCGGCGGCGGCGTCAGCGACGACTTCCCCTTGGCCTATGCCTATGCCAATCAACGCACATTGCGTTTGGCCGATGGTCCCGATGAGGTGCACCGCAACTCGATTGCCAAGCTTGAGTTGGCCAAACAAATCGCTACTTTTCCACAAGAAGTAGAGATGCCTGTCACCCGCGGTTCTTAACCCCCAGCAAAGCAAAACCCATGATCGATGTCTATACCTGGCCTACCCCGAATGGACACAAGGTTCACGTCATGCTCGAGGAGTGTGGTTTTGCGCTGGGGCTTGACTGGCTGGCACACCCTGTTCACATTGGGCAAGGCGAGCAGTTCACGCCCGAGTTTTTAACCATCAGTCCCAACAACAAAATTCCTGCTTTGGTTGACCCCAAGGGGCCAGATGGCAAACCCATCAGCTTGTTCGAGTCGGGGGCTATTTTGGTTTATTTGGCTGCCAAAACGGGCAAGTTCATGCCGGCCAGCGATCGCGGTAAATACGAGGTTTTGCAGTGGTTGATGTTTCAAATGGGCGGGGTCGGCCCCATGTTGGGCCAAGCGCATCACTTTCGCATCTACGCGCCAGAAAAAGTCCCCTACGGCATAGACCGTTACACCAATGAAGCTAGGCGTCTTTATGGTGTGATGGACAGGCAGTTGGCGCATCACCCTTATATCGCCGGCAAAACCTACAGCATTGCCGATATCGCCATTTTTCCGTGGCTTCGCAGCTGGGCCAACCAAGGCATAGACTGGGCTGACTACCCGCGGCTGAAAGAATGGTTTGACACCGTGGGTGCGCGTCCTGCGGTGCAACGCGGTTGCGCTGTGTTGGCTGAATTACGCAAACCTATGCAAAACGATAAACAAGCCATGGAAACTTTGTTTGGCAAAACCCAGTATGACAAACGCTGAAACACAGCGCTTAAAGTTTGATTTTTAAAATGGTGTTGGCGTTGGTGCCGCTGGTGCAACTGCCATTGCTGGCGTACAAATAAGAGCCGCTGATGGCCAGTCCTGCCAAGCCGCAAAAACCCGGGTTGGTGGTTTTCCAAATTCCGGTTGAACCATCAATAAAAACTTCGGCCAGACTGGCGTCAGACATTTTTTTACGGCTGATAAAGCCCCCCTCTCCATTCACATTGCCTTTGTTGGCAATATAGGCATAGGTGCCGTCAAACACTATGGCGTTGGGCAGCGCAAAGTTTCCCCAAGGCATGGTTTCGTTGGTGGCGCCTGAAACTTTGATGACCGAGCTGGGGTTGAGCACGGTGACAAACACATCATTGCCCAAGACACCTATGCCTTGAATAAAGCCCTGAGTGACAGTTCTGGCGACGGGGTCTAAGCTGAAGTTGTTGGCAATGTCGTAGGTCACGATTTGATTGGGCGCGTTATCAGCGACATACAGCTTGCCGTTGGCAAAACCTATTCCGTAATAATTTTCTTTAATGACAATACGTGTTTGATTTTTGAAAATCCCCGCAAAAGCATTGTTGGTTCCGGTGAAAAACAAATCGTTAGCGTAAACCGCCATGCCAAAAGGCAAAAACCCTGCAGAGGAAAAATAATCGCTTCCCGCCGACACATTTTTGATGCTGTTGCTTCCCGTGTTGGCAACATACAAATTACCATCTTTGAAAACCATATGCTTGGGCTCATTCAACCCCGCGGCAAACAAGCTGACGGTTTGAGAGCTCACGCCATCATCCCCAGAGCCAGCCGCGCCGCCGCCGCCGCCGCCGCAAGCCGTGAGTAAACCCCACAGACACAGGTTGAAAAGAAAAGAGAGGCGCAGACGCATAGTGAAAACTGTATCGGTCAACGGGTGTTGACCTTGAGTTGATAATACCCCTCAACAACGCAACACCCCACCGACCATGCGCAAAAACTCTTTCACTCATCTTGCAGCTTTGCTGGGACTCACGCTTTTGATCGTGGCTTGCTCTGAGACCAAGCCAGATAGTGAACCCAAATACAAACCTATTCCTGAAAAGAAGAGCGATAACAAAGGCGACCCCGACACATTTGACCGTCGGGTGCAAGCGGTCATGAACGAAGGCTCACAAAGCCAAGAGGGCCTTGCCGAAGCACCCAAAGCGTCTCAAGCCAGACCACCCAACTCTGGAAAAGAGCCCATGGTTTTGCTTGACACCCAAAACCGTCCCTTGGGTGCGGTGGTTCATCACAAAGACAAAATGGATTACTACGAATGCAAAGGCATTATTGCGCCTTGGTTTCAAGAGTTGATCGTGGCGGAAATGAACTACTTCAATGAGTTGGCTGATTTGCCATTTGTTGTTTCTGAAAACTGTATCGTCACCTACGGCACCGATAAAAGTTTGACCCCAGGGCGTATTGGTGTGCAACTGTTTGAAACCCGCAAAGAGTTTGACAAGTGTGTTCGCAACGATTTTTGCCCTGTTTTTCGCACCGTCAATTTTGTGCCCATCAACAAGTCTTTGATGCGCTCCTACTTCATCTCCAACACCAATTCCAAAGAAATTTTTCAGCATTGCGTCACCGACATTGGTAAATGGCACCGCAACTCCACCTGCTACACCATTGATTGAATACGCAAATTTGTCTCAAGACTTGGCTTTTGCGGTCGATTAACAAGGGTCACCTCTTTTGTGAGTTATGAATACATTGCGCTTTATTGTTTTATCTGTTGTTTTGCTGAGCCTTCAGGGTGTTTGGCTAAATCCTGCGTGGGCCAACGATCCGCCACCAGCCAAGCCGGCAGAAACCAAAGATGCACCTGCCAAGGCTGAAAAACCCACACGTACCTTTGAGGGACAAGAGCCACTTTTTTACTTTGACTCCAAACGACGTCCCTACATCGAGCCCTTCCATAAAACCGATGAGGAAGAATATTTTGTTTGTCGCGGTGTGATTGGCGAATGGTTTCGTCAACAGATGGCTGAAGAAGCCAATATGCTGGCAGCCAAAGACGGGTTGGACAAGGTTACGGGTTCAACTTGCGCTGTGCGCTTGGTTGCCACACACCAAGGCAAAAAATTGCCCATTATTTCTGTCGAGTTGTATGTCAACTCCAACGTCATGCGAAGCTGCATATTGGGAGAGTCCTGCCCCCAGTCGCGTACCGTGATCATGTATGTACTGGACAGAACCCTTTACCGCAGTTATTTCATCACTGACCACGAACGAAAAGTTCGCCGCACCTATTGCTTAGACAACAAAGGCAAAATATTGGCAAAAGAAGAGTGCTGGCACCATTTCTTTGACAAAGCAGCCAAAGAAAAACCCAAAGACAAGCACTGATAAAAAATTTGGCCTGACCGGAGGGGATCGAACCCCCGACCCACAGCTTAGAAGGCTGTTGCTCTATCCAACTGAGCTACGGTCAGAATGCAAGAAAAAAGGCCCCAAGGGGCCTTTTTGTTGTGTGGTCGGGGCGATAGGATTCGAACCTACGACCCTCTGGTCCCAAACCAGATGCGCTACCAGACTGCGCTACACCCCGATGCGGTGATTCTACTCGACAGCAAAGTTAACTGTTATCTTGCCCAACATCTGCATTTTGTTGCATTCAACTGTAAGCAATAATCTGCACTTATGAATGCCAGTCCCCGCGCACACCAAAGTCCTCAGCCCGCCTTGGAAATTCCCCGTATTTACAACGCTGCGCAAGATTTACTTTCGCGCCATCACCATAGACAGCGGAAAACGGCTTACATCGATGCCAATACTGGGGACACACTGACATACGGGCAACTAAATGACCAAGCCCACCGTTTTGCGCAAGGCTTGATCGCCCAAGGGTTTCAGCAAGAGCAGCGGGTACTGCTTTGCATGCAAGACAGTTTGCTTTGGCCAGTGGCATTTTTAGGCTGCATCTTGGTGGGGGTGATACCGATTGCGGTGAATACCTTGCTGACGCCCAAAGACTATGCCTACATGTTGAAAGACTCCAGAGCACATGGCTTGGTGGTCTCGCATGCGCTGTGGCCACAGTTTGCGGATGCGCTTAGCCGCAGCGCATCACGCCCCAAAGTATTTTGGGATTCACCTGACACCACAGAGCAAGGCACCAGCATCGCGCACATGCTCAAGTCGTCTCAACCCTTGGCTTCTTGCGCGCCCACTTTGGCAGATGATGTGTGTTTTTGGCTGTACTCCAGCGGTTCCACCGGCTCGCCCAAAGGAACCCTGCATCTGCACAGCCACATCATTCAAACAGCACATTTGTACGGTGGCGACGTGCTGGGTTTGTCAGACAACGATGTGGTGTTTTCAGCCGCCAAACTTTTCTTCGCCTATGGCTTGGGCAATGCCTTGAGTTTTCCCTTGGCACATGGTGCCACCACGGTACTGCTGAACAAAAGAGCCACACCCACCGATGTATTTACCGTACTCAAGACCTACCAACCCACTGTGTTTTACGGTGTGCCCACACTGTTTGCCAGCCTGCTGGCAGATGCAGATCGCCCTGCTGCCAAAGACCTGAATTTGCGTGTGTGCACCAGCGCTGGAGAAGCCCTGCCCGCAGAAATTGGCAAGCGCTGGCAGGCTGAGTTTGGCGTGGATATTTTGGATGGCATTGGTTCAACAGAAATGCTGCATATATTTCTATCCAACCGCCCAGGCCGTGTTCGCTACGGCACAACCGGTGAAGTGGTGCCAGGTTACGCCTTGCGCTTGGTGAATGATGAAGGACAGCCCTGCGCTGCGGGTGAGTTGGGTGAGCTGCACATCCAAGGCCCCACATCGGCCATCATGTATTGGAATAACCGCGAAAAAACCAAACACACATTTGCAGGCGAGTGGACCCGCAGCGGCGACAAATACAGTTGTGACAGCGATGGTTACTACACCTACGGCGGGCGCAGCGACGATATGCTGAAAGTCGGTGGCATTTATGTGTCGCCTTTTGAGGTGGAAGCTTCGTTGGTGACGCACGCTGGTGTTTTAGAAGCCGCCGTC
>CANLWQ010000090.1 GCA_947494405.1 Comamonadaceae bacterium
CGGCATGTCCAGATTCACCGGCACATCGCGCCAGCCCAACAGCACCTGGCCTTCAGCGCGGATGGCGCGCTCGAGCTCTTGTTCGCAAGCCAGGCGCGAGGCGTGCTCTTTGGGCAGGAAAATCATGCCCACGCCGTATTCGCCTTGAGGAGGCAGGTTTACTCCTTGTTGAGCCATGTCTTCGCGGTACAAAGCGTCGGGCAGTTGAATCAATATGCCTGCGCCGTCACCCATCAAGGCATCCGCACCAACCGCGCCGCGGTGATCCAAGTTTTCCAATATCTTCAGCGCTTGGCTGACGATGGCATGGGTTTTCACCCCCTTGATATGCGCCACAAAACCCACGCCGCAGGCGTCGTGTTCTTGAGCGGGGTCATACAAACCTTGGGTAAAAGCGGGCTGCATAGGGTTTTCCTTAGTCTTCAGGCAGGTCTGCAAATATAGTGCATGACAAGCCTTTCACCAAATAAATTAATTGGGGTCAGATCCCAATTAATTTGATTTTTAAAATAACAATGAATAATTGGGGACAGATTAATCCGGTTTTTTGCCAAAAGGCCGGCCTGCCTTGGCTGGATGGACCCGCCTCGGGGTCTGCTTTTGCAAACCTTGCACAAAACCTTCTTCACCCAAAGCCCAGCCACCTAAAGCCGAAGATGTGAGTGCCTGCTGTTGCTTTTGGTTAACGCCAGATTGAACCAAGTCTGCGTAAGCGGCTTCTCTTGCAAACGGCGTGTTACCCATGGACCAGTACAAAGCATGGGGGCTGAGCCAGGGCTCTGGGCGCGTGCCAATATAGTGCCCATGACTTGACCAAACATAGTCAGCTGCGTGCCCCACCATGTCTGCACGCACGGGGTTGAGGTCTATATAGGCCATGCAAGCTAAAAAATAGCGCTCGGTTTGTATCAATGCTGAGCGGTAGCGCCCTTCCCACAAAGTACCGGTTCGCGAATGGCGTTTATTGAAATACAGCACATAAGCGCGCCCCACTGCTTGCATCATCTTGGGCAGACTGTCGTTGAGCTGAGGACTTAGCAGCAAATGCAGGTGGTTGCTCATCAACACATAGGCATGCACTTGCACATCCTGCTCTTGCGCATGTTTTTGCAGCAAAGCCAACATTCGCAGGAAGTCAGCGTTGTCCACGAAGATGGTTTGACGGTTATTGCCACGCAAGATGATGTGGTGCGGGTATCCAGCGAGAGTGAGACGGGGCAGGCGGGCCATGTGTCCATAATAATTGGAATCTGACCCCAATTAAGCATCTAAACTTGTGACATGGATACATCCTTAGCACCCACACATCCAGCAGAAACCACTCAGTTGTGGGTGTTTTGCCTGTGTGCCCAATGGTGCGGTGCCTGCCGCGAGTACCAACCGCTGTTTGAGCGTTTGGCGGCCGAGATGCCGCAAGCGCGGTTTGTTTGGGTGGATGTGGAAGAACACGACGCGCTGCTGGGCGAACTCGATATTGAAAACTTTCCTACCTTGCTGTTGACCGATTCGCACATGCAGCCGTGTTTTGCAGGCGTCGTGCTGCCACACGCCGACACCTTGAAGCGCATGTGCCAAGCCGCTTTGGCAGGCGATTTCCCCCCAGTGAATGACCCGCAGTGGCAAGCGCTGGTGCCGGGTTTATCTGCGCTTAGCGAAACCTGATTTTTCTAAACCAAATTGCACCAACAAGGCCTGCAACCGCTCGCCAGCGCTGGCGTTGAGCTGTCCGGTGTACTGCGCCAAGATCAGTTCGTTTTTCATGCTGTGCTCCCAGCCCACCAACTCCGTCACCGTCACCTGATAGCCCTTGGACTCTAGGTGCAGGCAGCGCAAGACATTGGTGAGTTGGCTGCCCATCTCTCGCGTATGCAGCGGGTGTCGCCACAGCTCGGCCAAAGGGGTGCGGGCCAAATTCAGCGCTTTGTTTTGCCGCATATGGCTGGCCAACTCTGCTTGGCAACAAGGCACCAAGGCCATGAAGCTCGCTTGTTTGGCCAGGCCAAAAGCAATCGCGTCGTCGGTGGCGGTGTCGCAGGCGTGCAGTGCAGTGACCATGTCAAAACGTGCGGGCAAACCCGCGTCTTGCATCGCCTCTTGCACACTGAGGTGAGCGAAATGCATGCTGTCGGCACAAGCCATTTTTTGCGCCAAGGCCTGCGCCGAGGCCACCAATTCGGCACGCGTCTCTATGCCCCAGACCTGCGCCACATTGCGCTGATGCACGGCCGATTGCGGCTTGACAAACACATCATGCAACATGAAACCCAAATACGACTTGCCCGCGCCATGGTCGGCCAAGGTCAAAGGTGAGGCGTCCCCAGCGGCCTCACGCGCTTGCAACATGGCGTGCAATGGTTTTTCCAAAAACTGACACAGGTGATTCACCTGCTTGAGCTTGCGCCGCGAGTCTTGGTTGATCTTGCCTTCACGCGTGAGTATGTTCAGCGCCTTCAGAAGCTCGATCGATTGACCGGGGCGCAAGTCGAGTTGCGCACTGGGGTCTGGGGGCTTAGGCGAGGCGTTGTGGGATTTGGGCATGTGTTAATTGTGCGACGTAAGGTTCATCGCTCCATATCATCATCAGTATCGCCGGACAAGCGCGCTTCATGATCTTGCCCGCCATAGAAAACGCCAATCACTGAAACCAATTCGGCATCAACTGAGAAAGCAATCACGGTGCGTTTTTTGTAATTAATGATGCGCAAACCCTTGCGAACATCGTCACGCTTATTGCCGCGTAAGGGGAAAAGGCTTAGGCTTTCGCAGTAACTCACTATTGCCTCGGTGTATTCCAAAGCAATTGCTGGGGATGCTGCAACAGCTATGTATTGATACAAAGATGCAATTTGATCCAGCGCCTCAGGCGTGAATACAACGCGATGGCTCATCGTGTTTTGTCATGCTCGCTTGCTAATCGGGCGCGCACTTGTTCAACGGTGAGAGCACGGGATGGATCCATCTTGAGTGCGTCGTATGCGTCACTAACTTGATTTTGTAACCAACTTTCAATTGCGCGGTCACGGCTTAAAAGTGCGCGAAGCCCTTCACGGATGACTTCGCTTTCAGTGGCGTACTCACCTGCGCGTACTTTGGTCCTTATTGCATCCGCCATCTCATTAGGCAAGGTAATGCTCATTTGTTGAGTGGTTCGCATGATTAACCTCACTTGGGTAGGATTTAATCATACCAATCTAGTTACTCATACAACCTCGCCTGCAGCCCCAAAGCCTGCCAACCCACTGTGCCCATTTCGCGCAGCAAGGCGGTGTTGCGGTCGTAAATCAAGGCGGCGTCGGGAAACGACTTGACCGCTAGGCTCACACTGTCCTCGCGCAGCAAATGCAGCATGGGGTAAGGCGACTGGTTGGTGAGGTTTTCCACATCATCGGCTTCGGTGCCGGCAAACTGGTAGCCCGGGTGGAAGTCGGCGATTTGCAACACGCCTTCCAAATCCATGCCGCGAAGAATGGCTTCGCAGTCGAATAAAAACTCGTTGAAGTCTAAAAAGTCTGGCAGCAAATAAGGCGCGATCAGCAAAGTGGTGTCCAAGGTCTTGGGCTCGGCGTCCACCAAGGTTTGCATCTCGGTTTGCAGCAGCAGCAACACCGCCTCGGGTTCGGTGAGCTCGGTCACCACATAACGCACCTGCCCTTTGGCCATCACGGCTTTGGCAAACGGGCACAGGTTGAGCCCGACCACGGCGCGGGTGAGCCACAGTTGCGTGTCTTCAATGGCAATGCGTTGGGTGTCAGCTGGTTGGTTCATGGCTCAGGTTTTTCAGTATGAGGGAACAGGCAGTTGACCCACCAAACGGGCATGTTCGCGGCTGGCAAAGCGGTCGGTCATGCCGGCAATGTAATCGGCCACAGCTCGGGGAGGGTTGTCGCGCTTGGCGTGGTTTTCGGGCATTTCTTGCGGACAGTCCAAGTAAGCCGCAAACAATTCGCTGACCACTTGGCGGGCCCAATCGGTGGTTTGCATCACTTGGGGGTGCCGGTACAAATGGTGCAGCAAAAATGTTTTGAGTTGCGTCGAGCGCTGCTGCATGGGGGCAGAAAACATCACCAAAGGCGGTGCGGTGCGCACCGCATCCACGCCGTCAGGGGCATGGGTTGCCAGCGCTTGTTGGGTGGCTTGCAGCACATCGTAAACCTGGTCGCTGAGCATGCGCCGTATCGCCTCGTACAACAAACGCCTGCCGCTCAAGTCGGGATAGGTGGCTTGCACCTCGCGGCGGTAATCGTCAAACAAGGGCACATCTTCGAGTTGCGCCAAGCTGATCAGACCCGAGCGCACGCCGTCGTCAATATCGTGGGCGTTGTAGGCCATTTCATCTGCCAAGTTACACAGCTGCGCCTCTAAGTTCGGTTGGCCTTTGTGCAAGAAACGCGCAGCCACACCACCCGGCTCTTGCGCTTCCAGCAACTGCGCATTGCGAACCGAGCAGTGCTTCAGAATGCCCTCACGGGTTTCAAAACACAGGTTGAGACCATCGAACTGGGGATAGCGGTGTTCTAGGCCATCAACCACGCGCAGGCTTTGCAAGTTGTGCTCAAAACCGCCGTAGGGCGCCATGCAGGCATTCAAAGCGTCTTGTCCCGCATGGCCAAACGGTGTGTGGCCCAAGTCGTGGGCCAAGGCAATCGCCTCCACCAAGTCTTCATGCAAACCCAAAGTTCGGGCCATGGAACGCGCCAACTGCGCCACTTCCAAGGAATGCGTTAGCCGAGTGCGAAACAAATCACCTTCATGATTTAAAAACACTTGGGTTTTGTAGACCAAGCGCCTGAACGCGGTGGAGTGCACGATGCGGTCACGGTCGCGCTGAAACGCGTTGCGGGTAGGGGCATCGCTCTCGGGGAAACGTCGTCCGCGTGAGTTCGCTGGATGGCAGGCATAAACGGCCAACATCAGCGGCAGCAGGCTTGCACCACTTCGCTTACCAAGGCGTCGGGCGCGCCGCGCACCACCGCGCTGCCCGGTGGGTCTATGAGCACAAAGCGTATGTCGCCCGCCTGGGCTTTTTTGTCGACCCGCATATGGTGCAAATACACCTCAGCGCCCAAATCGGGGCCCACAGTGGGCAAGCCGGCACGGGCAATCAGGGCGGTGAGTCGCTGGGTGAAAGCCGCGTCCACCAAACCCAAACGCTGCGACAACTGCGCGGCCATGACCATGCCGCAACCCACGGCCTCGCCATGCAACCATTCGCCAAAGCCCAAGCCTGCTTCGATGGCGTGGCCAAAAGTGTGACCGAAATTCAAAATCGCTCGCAAGCCCGACTCGCGCTCGTCTTGCCCCACCACATGGGCTTTGATTTCGCAGCTGCGCTTGACCGCATAGGCCAAGGCTTGCGGGTCGCGTTGCAGCAAAGCGTCGAGGTTGTGGTCTATCCAATCAAAGAACGCCATGTCAGCCATGGGCCCGTATTTGATGACCTCGGCCAAACCCGCGCTGAGTTCTCGCGCCGGCAAGCTTTGCAATGTGCCGAGGTCACAGACCACCCGCTGAGGTTGGTAGAACGCACCAATCATGTTCTTGCCTATGGGATGGTTGATGGCGGTTTTGCCACCCACCGAGGAGTCCACTTGCGCCAGCAAAGTGGTGGGCACCTGCACAAACGGCACGCCGCGCATATAGCAAGCCGCAGCGAAACCGGTGATGTCACCCACCACGCCACCGCCCAAAGCAAACAACACGGTTTTGCGGTCGCAGGCGTTTTCCAGCAACACATCAAAAATGCTTTGCAAGGTCTCCCATGTTTTGTAGGCCTCGCCATCGGGCAGGCTGTGAGTGAGCACCTTGGGGTAGTGGGCCGACAAACTCTGCTGCAAACGCTGGGCGTACAAGGGACCAACCGTGTCGTTGGTGACTATGAGTGCGGTGGCGGCAGCGGGCAAACCTTGCCAAGCGGTGTCCTGCGAAAGCAAGCCCGCGCCAATGGATATGCCGTAGCTGCGCTCGCCCAAATCGATGGCCACTTGGGTGTGGGTGTCAGGATGCATAAGGAGGTGTTTCTGCCAAAGGCAAGAGTCCGGCGAGTTCGAGTTGGCTCATCACCATGGTGACCATGGATTGAATATGCGGACGCTGGGTTTCAATCACGTAATGGGCGACGGCTTGGTAGAGGGGGTCGCGTTGTGCAAACAGTTCTCTCAACTTGGCTTGCGGATCTTCAACTTGCAGCAAAGGCCGTTGACGGTCATGGCGCAAGCGGCGAAAAATTTCTTCTGGAGTGACTCGCAAGTAGCACACCGTGGCGCGTTCATGCAACAAGACACGGTTGCCTTCGCGCAGTACCGCTCCGCCGCCGGTAGCCAGCACACCCAGGTTTTGGCGGGTGAGGTCGTCTAAAGCTTGGCTTTCAATGTCGCGAAACGCGGCCTCGCCTTGTTGCTCAAAATATTCTTTGATGCTGCAGCCCAAGCGCTGCTCGATAACCTGATCGGAGTCCACAAACGGGCAACCGAGTTTGCGAGCGATTTGTCGCCCGACTGTTGACTTGCCGCTGCCGGGCATACCCACCAAGGCCAACACAATAAATACTTCCTCACGGTGCTAAAGCACGTTGCGTCAGCATTTTAGGGCTTAGGAATATCAGCAACTCTTGCTTGCTGCGCTGGTTGCTGCGGTTGCCAAACAACCACCCCACGCCCGGCAGATGGCGCAATGCCGGCACACCCGCCAAATTTTGGTTGTTGCTGGTTTCATAGATGCCGCCAATCATCACGGTTCCGCCGTCTTCCACCCGCACTTGGGTGCTGACATGCTTGGTGTCAATGGCGAAACCGGCAGGCGTGCTTTGCCCCACACTGTCTTTGTGCACGTCCAAGTCCATGGTGATGCTGCCCTCGGGCGTGATGCGCGGCGTGACTTCCAAGCGTAAATTGGCTTTGCGAAAAGCGATGGACGTCGCGCCATTGCCCGCGGCGACTTGGTAGGGCAGCTCGGTGCCTTGCTCGATCATGGCCTTGGCTTGATCGGCGGTGACCAAGCGCGGACTGGCCACCACCCGACCCAAGCCCTCGGCCTCTAAGGCAGACAACTCAAGTCCGAGCATGCGTGTTTTAGATGCGTCAAACAAACTCAAAGCTAAAGTGGCGGCTTCCAGCCCTTGAAAGCCTTGTGCTGGCAGTTTGATCAGGCTGCTGTTGTTGTCGCCGCGGCTCATGCGCACCCCCAGACTGGCGGCAAAACTGTCGGAGGCTTCGATGATGCGCGCTTCGATCAAGACCTGCCGCTGTGGGATATCGATGCGCTGTATCAGCAACTCGACTTGCGCCAACTTATCGGCCACATCGGTGACAAACAACTGGTTGGTCCTCACGTCGATCATGGCCGAGCCTCGCACACTGAGTAAACGCGGCGCTGGTGTGTTGCTGACCACGCCCGTGCTGCTGAGCAATGGCACCAACAGGTCTTGCGCCTTGGCATAGTTCATGGCAAAAGCACGGGTTTGCAAAGGCTCCAAAGCTTGCAAAGCCGCACGGCCTTCGAGCGCGGCTTTTTCTTTGGCTGCCAACTCGACCAAGGGCGCCACCCACAACACATCTCCCAGGGTTTGTTGACCCAAGCCCTTGGTTTGCAGCACCGTGTACAATACCTGGTCCCAAGGTACTTGATTAAGGCGCAGGCTGAGGCTGCCACTCACACTGTCAGACACCACCATATTGACACCGCTGAAATCGGCAATCAGCTGC
>CANLWQ010000091.1 GCA_947494405.1 Comamonadaceae bacterium
GGAATACAAACTTTATTTTCAGACCATGGTTCAGGACAACCTATTTTTTTGGTAACCCGCCAAATTGGAAGGACTCAGGTTGGCGGGCTTATGCAGTCCACCGTGGCTTGCGCTTGGCGTAATGGGCCTTGGCATCCAGCTCTTCTTGAATGATGTGGTTTTTGTGCGCTTGCTCCGCGCGTTCAGCGTCCAATGAACGTGGTGTGAAGCGCTCCAATTGCTTGGCGGTCAGATGCCAGTACGGGTTTCCCGTTTGTTCGCGCATCTGCCACTCAATTTCGTTCTTGAACTCCGCGCCCAAGCGGCGCTTGAAAAAGATGGCATCGTGAACATTCGCAATCGGCACCAGACCTTTGCTCCGCGCGGCCTGGCGCACGATGTCCATCACTTGCGTCTCACCGTGCTGGTACAGGTAAGCCAACACCTTGGCTTTGCTGACTCTGCCGCTGTCGGTTTGCAGGTAAGGCTCCTTGAGCAAGTCTGGGCGGAACTGCTTGAACAAGTCGAACAGGTAATCGTCAAGCGCCTTCTGTTCTTTGATAAACAGTTTGACCGTATCGTCCGCCAGGAAGCGGGCGCGGTCGCCTGCGTTCTGCAAAATCTCCACCAAGGCCGGATTGGTCCAGTTGCCTGACGCGTCCAGCCAGCCCTTTGCGGTTTGCCGGGCACCGAAACTGATGGCGGTGAATGCACGCTTGAGCAGTTTGGGCCGCAGGTCCTTGGGCACGGGACTTGTGTCTTGAAAAACAAAGTGACGCACCGTGGCCATGAAGTCTGTCTTGTCCTCCAAGTACGTCAGCGTCGCCGGAAACGATTTACGCAGATCCTGGTCCATGCCTCCGTTGGCCGCCAGATAGCTGCGCGCATAACCCATCTTCCAAGCTACCACGCTGCTTCGGATGTCGTACTCCCAGCAGTTACCCAACATCGCGCGCCGTAACTCCTTATTGACGTTTTGCACGCTAGTGCCTTCGTAGTACATACGGCCGAATAGACTCGGCTTTTTGCGCTGAAGGTAGTAGCCCTTGGTCACAGAGGCCACGCCCAGGATGGTCAATGCCTGGCGCAGAGCTAGATCCTTCCGCGTGCCATGGATCAGCGTGGCTTCTGTTTCCAGCCAGTACACATAGGCCTTGACGGACGCTATATCCACCGGCACCCAGTCGAACAGGCTTGCCAGCTTGTCCTCCCGCCACTCCAACTTGTACTCGGGGTACAGGTGATCAAAGAGCGCGACATTGCTGACTTCATCTCCGCTGAGGTAGGCATCGATTTCCTGGTCTGCGTTGGCGGTGGTCAATGAACTTTGTATGACTTGCAGCGTGTTGTGCAATGTAGCCAGCGCAGTGAGTTTGACCTGGGAATACTGGCCCGAGTACTTAGTTCCTTTGACTACAGTCTGCACAACGTCCCAGTCGTTGTCGGTGAGCCACTTGTGCACGCGCACTTTGTTGGGGCCTATCTGTCCACCCTTGTTCGCCAGTTGGTTCAACGAAATTGCGTAGAGACCGAATTTGCGCTGCTCGGGTGTTTGGCCGCGCTGTAGCGCATCAAAGAGCATGGCCTCCACAACGCTGATGTATTTAGACAGCGCCCGCCCAGCAGCACCAGCGGGCTTAGGGAAAGCCTTCTGTAGCGCTGCTTCTACTGATTCATGGACGGTGAGCTTGATCACTGGATGCCAATTCCTTGCAAATGAAATCTAGGATTTCCAGTGTATTTAGCACCTTTTCACAGATTTCACGACCACAAAAAAAGTCACAGACATATAGTAATTTATATGCCTGAATCGTTGAAATTTATCGGGTGAATGGAATCTTGAAGTGGCATCGTGACCACTTGCCGAAGGCAGGCAGTTCCTTGCTTGGGCGACCTTGAAAATCCAGTTTTTTTAAGAATTGGGCTAGTCAAATTTTTTGAGCAATCAAGTACCACGCGTTACGGTATTTTTCCATCCATCCGTCACCATAGATTTTGAGAAATTTTTGATGCTCTTTTGAAGGTAGATAGGCCTTCTTTTTGGCATAAGCCGGTAACTCATATTTGGGCAACAACCGTCTCATTTCCGTATCACCTCGATCCTCACCTTTTTGGCTTGGCATCTCTCGCCAATTTTCATGGCTTCGCTTGCACACATACGCAACTTCACTCGATGGAAGAACAAAAAATGAGACAGGTGATGACTCATCTTTGCCCACATCTACAAAGACGTAAAACATACTTTGCGCGGACAGTTTTTCGTGCTTTGCCTTCATATGCCATCCTTTGTCACCGGATTTGAAATCTCGACGGGTTTTGACCTGGATGGCGGCTAGTCTTTCGCCATTGATATCGGTAATGACGATATCGAAGTTAGGCACTCCTTCAGGTGCCTTTGCTGCCACTAGCCCTCGCCTCAGCAACTCCGCCATTACGAAATGTTCACCCGCTGCGCCAACGATCACGCTGCTTACTTTTGTCATGGAATTTTCTCCTCTATAAATTCGTACATTCACACTGTCTCGTCGCTTGCTGCCAAGGTCTGCAAATGAATCGCTACCGTCATATCCATTGGGTTGGTATAGCCGCCCGCTAAATTCCACGCAGTAGGTATCTTGTGCTTCCGGCACGCATCAAAAATGCCTCTGTCGCGAAAGCCTAATTCTTCGAAGGTCAGGTAGCCGCAACCATACGGGTCATCTAGCCAGGCGTCGGCACCTGCCTGATAGATCACCAAGCCAGGTCGATGGCGCTGTATCAACTCATCAGTGAACTTGCCCCAACCAGCTGCGTCTAAGCCAACTTGGGACTTTCCGATTCCCTGATCACGGGTGATGTTGATGATTTGGTCGGCAAGATGCAAAGCATTTATGCAGCTGTCAGTCCCATCGCCATAGTGAGCATCTCCATCAATGATGAGCACCTTGCGTACACCGTGTTCGAGCGCTTTGCGAGCAGCAATTACCAATCCGTTGAAGGTGCAGTAGCCGAAATTCGATTCGTAAGAGGCATGATGAAAACCTTGCGATGCCGAACATGCCAAGCCGCCAAAGGCAAGCGCATGTTCGGCCGCAGCCCAAAGACTGGCGTTGCTGTAGGCCAAGGCTAGGTTGATGGATGCACTTCGAGTGCCAAACCCGTTGTTGACCTTTAAGCCCAAGACGTCTTCCACATAGCCAGCGTCGTGGGCCAGCGTGAAATCAGCTTCCGTAAATGGCGTCGGCTCGATGGTCGACCGCTTCGATCCAGCAACGAACGCCGGAAGCTTTTGGATAGAAATGAAGGCGTGGTCAGCGACCTGACGGGGGCTGTAAAAGATGGGGGTTAGGGGCATGGGCGAGTGTGATCCTTGAGGTTAGGGTTTATCCTTAGTGACAATGTGGATTGGCACATTGACAATTACAATTATAACTGTCACAATGACATTTGTCAATGGCTCCGAAGATGGCTGGAGCGCTAACCTTAGAGAGAACCTCAGCATGAACAAGTTCCTAGAACGACTACGCAATGACTTCCAGGGCAACGCCGATGCGCTGATTGCCAAAGCCCAGGAGGCAGCAAAGACGCTGAATCTTGACCAAGAGGCTACAGAGGGAAACGAGCGACTGCTTCGGCACTATGTATCAATGGGGGTGGTCGACAAGCCGTCTAGAGAAGGGCGCGATGCACTCTATGGCTTTCGGCACCTGGTCCAGTTTGTCGCAGCGCGGCGACTACTGGCTGAGGGCTTTCCATTAGCCAAGATCGCCAAGTACACCGGTTCTGTACCCACCGACGCCCTAACTGCCTACCTAGAAAAGTCAGACCGCACCAGCGAGGCTGAATTGCTGGTGGCTGCATTCAGGTCTGAGTCTCCTGAACTAAACGCCCCCCCTTCAGCCTCGCGCAAAGCTCCTCCGCCTAAGCCGCTTCAAAGCATGGCCACAGGCATGGGCATGGTGGATGTGATGCACGAAATGCGCGACATGGAGCGCCGCGTTCGTCTGCAAATCAATGAGATGCAAAACAAGGTGCACATCATGGTTGAACGCGCGGTAAAAAACATGGGCTCACAACCTCATGACGTTCAATTGGTTGCGATTGAATTTAAGCAAGCCGTCTCAAACCTTGCCTTGATGATGGATGAAGCAGCGCAACGCTTTGACATGTTGTTACAGAAGCCCATGCTCATGATTGAAAAGCAGATTGAGCAGCAGAAGTACATGTTTGAAGAAGCACATAAGCAAAAAGATTTTCTAGAGCGTATGTTTGGCAAATTACTGAATGAGCAGCAACGTGAAATGCATAAGTTTTTTGATGATCAGTCACACAAACTTGATGAATTTCGAAGGAAACATGAAGAAATGAATTTCGAGATGCAGCATCGATTTAAAGCTCTTGAATCAGATGTACTTAGCAAGCTAGAGATGATTCAAATGCAGATTCAGATGCAAATTGAATCCCAACAAAAAACAAATCCCAACCCCATGAAATGAAAGCAGGACCCAAATGAAAATTATCGTCAACCCAATCCGCCCCGCACTATGCGACAGCAACCAAGATTTCCATGTACTGGTTCGCTTGCAGTCTGAGCCGCAAAAAGACTTTAAGCGTACACCCCTCAAACTGGCATTGGTGGTGGACCGCTCTGGCTCCATGCAGGGATCAAAGCTCAGGGAAGCAAAGCGCTGCGTAATAGACCTGGTCAAGCGCATGAACCCAGAAGATCAAGTAGGCGTGGTGCAATATGACGACCACGTAGACACGGTGATGCCGCTTTTACCAGTGGAACAAGTGAGTAGCGTGATTGAGGATTTGGTGCTTGGCATCACGGCCAATGGCAGTACTGATTTACATGCTGGATGGTTGAGGGGTGGAGAGATGCTGGCACCCTCCGCTGGTCAAAACGCCACTTGCCATGTCATTTTGTTATCCGATGGACAGGCAAATCGGGGCATTCAAACCATCAATCGAATCTGCGAGCAAGTATCAGCCTTGGCTGAGGCAGGCGTAACTACCACAACTGTGGGCCTTGGTGAAGACTTCAATGAGGAGCTTATGACGGCTGTGGCTCAGGCGGGTCATGGACGTGCGCACTATGGAGAGCGCGCCATTGATTTAGCTGAGACCTTCGACGCCGAAATTGGGCTCCTGTCGCAGTTGCAGTGGCGCAATGTAGAGATGTCCATTTTGAATGGCGCAGATCAAATGAAGCTACTCAACACTTATGAGCGCGCAGGCGATGGATGGCGCATGCCTTCCATTGCCATGGGTTCGGAGTGCTGGGCACTGGTGCGCATGCCAATGCGTATGGCCATTCTGCTTCAGAAAAATCATGGCACGGCGGTCAGCGTCAAGGTCCAGGCCGTTGATGCCAGCGGTCAGCCATTTACTTTTGAAGGTCAGCTGCCTCAGCTTCCCGTTGTGTTCCCTGCGCAGTATGAGGCCGAACTAAATCACGAATTGGTGGAGCGGCGAATGAATGAAATTGCAGCGTCGCAAATTCAATTACAAATTAGAGAAGCAGCACTTCAAGGCGATTGGACTCGAGTAGAGCAACTGTTTTCCCAGCTAGAAGCACTGGGCCGCAACGAACCTTGGGTAGCTGCATCTATTGCCTTTACCAGGCAGCTTATTCGCGATCGTGATGAGCGGCGTATGTCCAAGGAAATGCTCTACAAATCTAGAAAGATGGAGCAGCGATTGTCAAGCAGCGATGAGGTGATGTTTAGCCTTCGGAATGATATTGAGTTGCCAGCGTTTTTGAGACGAAAATCTACTGAAGGCAGAAGGACTGAGATTTAGTGGCTTGAACTTTTTTAGTCAAAGCTCTACGGAATTCATCAAAAGGAAAGTAGGTCAGGTTGGCCCAGATTGATATGAAATATTTCTGGCAAATAGCTGATTGCGAGCTTACGGAGATGAGTGAATTGCCTAACAAATTTGGAGAATGAATATGCACGAAATTGTCTGCCCGCACTGCGAGAAAGCCTTCAAAGTTGACGAGTCTGGATATGCGGAAATCTTGAAGCAAGTACATGACAAAGATTTCGAGAAGCAACTAGCTGAGCGGATTAAAGCTGTGGAAGATAAGCATCAATTAGATATTGATAATGCTGTTTTAAGGGCGAAGAGTGAAATTGAAAAGGAACGTGACAAATTGAAGTCGGATCTTGCTAACTCTGAGACTGCAAAGTTACTCGCTGTGGCAAATGCTCTGGCTCCCCTTACAGCGGAAAGAGACAGGATTCGGGGTGATTTAGACAGAGTTGCTAATGAAAAAGAAATTGACGAAATGAAACTACGGCAAGAATTTACCCTTCAATTACAAGTTAAGGAGGACGCCATTACGCACCTTCGTGACATGAAGTTGCGGTTGTCCACAAAAATGGTTGGCGAAACGCTAGAGCAACATTGCGAAACCGAATTCAACAAACTTCGCCCAACCGCATTCACTAAAGCGTACTTTGAAAAAGACAACGACGCCCGCTCTGGAAGCAAAGGTGATTACATCTTTAAAGACTTCGACCAAGATGGGATAGAGATCACCTCCATCATGTTTGAAATGAAAAATGAAAACGACAGCACCGCTACTAAGAAAAAGAATGAAGACTTCTTGGCGGAACTAGACAAAGATCGCAAAGAAAAGGGTTGCGAGTATGCGGTACTCGTGTCGTTGCTAGAACCGGAGAGTGAGCTTTACAACACCGGCATTGTTGACGTATTTCATCGCTACCAAAAGATGTACGTTGTTCGACCGCAGTTCTTCATTCAAATCATCTCGCTTCTCAGAACCGCAGCTATGAATGCTTTGCAATACAAAGCAGAGCTTCAACTTGTCAAAGCGCAAAATATTGACATCACAAATTTTGAAACTAAGCTAGAAGCATTTAAGGGTGACTTTGCCAAAAATTATGATTTGGCAAGTCGTAAATTTCAAACGGCAATCGATGAAATTGATAAATCAATCGATCACCTGCAAAAGACAAAAGAAGCCTTGCTGAGTACCGATAGAAATCTTCGCCTAGCTAACGATAAAGCTAAAAAAGTGACAGTTAAGCGCTTAACCAGGCAGAACCCCACCATGGCCGCCAAGTTTGCAGAGGTAAGCGGAGATGAGACGCTGCAAGATGACGACGATTGACGCAACTCCAGGTGCGCTTGATGCGCTTGTCCTCATGAAGGGTTGCTTCTATCAATGCTCACTGGGCAGCATGATCACCCAGTGGTCTCCATCCCAGCATGCGTACAAAGAAATGGCCTGCATAGGAAAGTCTGTGTAGGGAATTTCTTGACGGGCGTGTTCATGCCCGTTGCCGTCCTCATAAATCATCGTTGCCCTGTTGCCATTGACAATCATACGCACGTGGACAAACCAGTCCGCAGTGCCAATCTCGCCTAGGTGACTGGCAATCGCATCCATCATCCAAAAACACTGGGCCTCTTCAGCCAAGTACTTGGTGCCATCTGTCAGCAGGTGCCTACGGCTGATGCGGTAGTACTTCTCGGTGCCGGTGAAATGGCTCAGTTGCGCGGGGTCGAATTTTTTCATTGCTGCGTCCTTCTTTGTTTGAATGACTGCAGTTTTGCGTCGGACGCACAAGTGGACAACCGACAGCAAATAACCCGATACCTTGGACGGGTACCGAGTCAAAATCACCATGGTCATTTGGCAGA
>CANLWQ010000092.1 GCA_947494405.1 Comamonadaceae bacterium
GGGGTTTGTGGCCGGCGCCCGACCACAGCAAAGTTTTGCCCAGCAGCACAGGTAAAACATGAGCACGCCGGTGTTGCAGGTAAAAGGCATCTCTAAACGCTTTGGCGGTTTGCAGGCCTTAAGTGAGGTGGGCATGACGATTCAGGCTGGTCAGGTGTATGGCTTGATTGGTCCCAACGGCGCTGGCAAAACCACCTTCTTCAATGTCATCACGGGCTTGTACACACCCGACAGCGGCAGCTTCATGCTGGCGGGACAGTCTTACAAGCCCACCGCAGTGCATGAGGTGGCGCAAGCCGGTATTGCCCGCACCTTTCAAAACATCCGCTTGTTTGCCGAAATGACTGCGCTGGAAAATGTGATGGTGGGTCGCCATGTGCGCACAAGTTCGGGTTTGCTCGGCGCGATTTTTCGTACAACCAAGTTTGTGCAAGAAGAACTTCAGATTGCACAGCGTGCCAAAGAATTGCTCGACTATGTGGGCATTGCCCATTTGGCCGAGTTCAAAGCCCGCACCCTGAGTTATGGCGATCAGCGCCGCTTGGAGATTGCCCGTGCCTTGGCCACCGACCCCAAGTTGATTGCGCTGGATGAGCCCGCCGCGGGTATGAATGCCACCGAAAAAGTGCAGCTGCGCGAACTCATAGACCGCATACGCAAAGACGGGCGCACGATTTTGCTGATTGAGCACGATGTGAAACTGGTCATGGGTTTGTGCGACGCGGTCACTGTTTTGGACTACGGTAAACAAATCGCTCAAGGCACGCCAGCACAGGTGCAGTCAGACCCCAAGGTGATTGAAGCTTATTTGGGTACGGGGGAGCATTGAAGTGACTGACGCGACAATTCTGCTTAAAGTCAACAGTCTCCAAGTGGCCTATGGCGGCATACAAGCCGTCAAAGGCATCAGCTTGGAGGTGCGTGAAGGCGAATTGGTGTCCCTCATAGGCTCCAATGGTGCGGGCAAAACCACCACCATGAAGGCCATCACCGGAACGCTGGCGGCCAGCTCGGGCAACATCCATTATTTAGGCAGAGACATACAAGGCCAAGGCGCTTGGGACTTGGTCAAACAAGGTTTGGTGATGGTGCCCGAAGGCCGCGGTGTTTTCACCCGCATGAGCATTTTGGAGAACCTGCAAATGGGTGCCTATTTGCGCGACGACAAAGTCGGCATCGCCACCGATATAGAGCGGGTGTTTACCTTATTCCCGCGATTGAAGGAGCGCAGTGCGCAGTTGGCTGGCACCTTGTCGGGCGGTGAGCAGCAAATGTTGGCCATGGGCCGTGCTTTGTTAAGCCGCCCCAAACTGCTGCTGCTGGATGAACCCTCTATGGGTTTGTCCCCCATCATGGTGAACAAAATTTTTGAAGTGATTCAAGAGGTGGCTGCCATGGGCGTCACTGTGCTGCTGGTGGAGCAAAACGCCAGCCGCGCTCTCAAAATCGCGCAACGCGCTTACGTCATGGAGTCAGGCCAAATCAGCATGCAGGGGCAGGCGCAGGATTTGTTGCATGACCCCAAGGTGCGGGCGGCTTATCTCGGGGAATAGCAAGGCATGGGACAGGGACTGATTCGTATCCGAGGCGCCCGTCAGCACAACCTCAAAAATATCGATATCGATATTCACACGGGCGAGTTGACCGTGTTCACCGGGCCAAGTGGTTCGGGTAAATCCAGTTTGGTGTTTGACACCTTGTATGCCGAGGGGCAGCGGCGTTATGTCGAAACCTTCAGCGCCTATGCACGGCAATTTCTAGACCGCATGGACCGTCCTGCGGTTGACAAGGTTGATGGCGTGCCTGCTGCCATCGCGATTGACCAAACCAACCCAGTTCGCAGTTCTCGCTCCACCGTGGGCACCATGACCGAGCTCAATGACCATTTGAAGTTGCTGTTTGCAAGGGCGGCACAGTTGTTTGACAAACAAACCGCCGAACCGGTGACCTATGACAATGCGCAAACCATTTTTGCGCAACTCCAAGCCTTGAGCGCAGGTGACCCGCGCTGGGTCATCACTTTTCCCGTGGAGTTACCGGTCAACACCTCGGCTGAAGAATTGCAAGCGTGGCTGAGTGCCAGTGGCTTTAGCCGCGTGCATACACAGCGCGAGGGCAAAGCCAAGGATGCGGCGCAAGTGTTGGATGTGGCGGCTGACAGGTTCAGGCTGCAAAGCGCGGAGCCTTCGCGGGTGATGGAAGCCATAGAGGTGGCCTTGCAGCGTGGCAGTGGTCGCATGACGGCCTACCTCATGGCAGCAGACGCCGACAGCGAGTCCAAAGGTGAGCCCTTTGGTTTTTCAACCGGGCTGCATTGTCCGGCCAGCGATGTGCGCTACAAGGACCCCACGCCGTCCATGTTTTCGTTCAATTCGCCTGCTGGCGCTTGCCCCAAATGCAAAGGCTTTGGCCGCGTCATTGGTGTCGATTACGGCTTGGTGATTCCCAACGACAAACTCACGCTGCGCTCGGGTGCCATCAAAACCATTCAAACGCCAGCCTGGCAAGAATGCCAAGATGATTTGATGCGCCATGCCGAAACAGCAGGCATACCGCGAGACACACCATGGAACAAACTCACCCCAGAGCAACACCATTGGGTGATCCAAGGCTCGCCCAATTGGACGGGCAAATGGAACCAGCAGTGGTATGGCATCAAACGCTTCTTTGAGTATTTAGAAACCAAGTCGTACAAGATGCACATACGCGTCTTGCTGTCCAAATACCGCAGTTACACGCCGTGTGGTGAATGTAGTGGCGCTCGATTGCAGACCGAGAGTTTGTTGTGGCGTGTGGGTAGCATGGCCAGTGCCAAAGCGGCTATGCCAGAGGCAAAACGCTTTTTGCCGCAAGGTGTTGCATGGTCACGAGAGCAGTTAAGTGTCTTGCCAGGATTGTGTTTGCACGACTTGATGTTGTTGCCCATAGACCGCTTGCGTGTGTTTTTCGAACACATGGCACAAGACAACTCTTTGACAGCCCATGCACAGGCCGAGCAACAGGCGCGGCATTTACTGTTTGAAGAAATCCGCACACGCTTGAAATACCTCTGCGATGTGGGCTTGGGTTATTTGAGCTTGGACAGACAAAGCCGCACCTTGAGTGGCGGCGAAGTGCAACGCATCAACTTGACCACCGCCTTGGGCACCTCATTGGTGAACACCTTGTTTGTGCTGGATGAACCCAGCATCGGTTTGCATCCCCGCGATATGCACCGCATCACCCAAGCCATGTTGCGACTGCGCGATGCGGGCAACACCCTGGTGGTGGTTGAGCATGACCCCGCGGTGATGTTGGCAGCAGACCGCATTGTGGATATGGGGCCCGGCCCCGGTGAGCGTGGCGGACGAATTGTTTTCGACGGCACCCCCCAACAACTCAAAAGCGCCGACACCTTGACCGGCGACTATTTAGGCGCACGCAAGCAAGTGGGTTTGGGCTTGAAGCGTTTGGTCACAGACGCCACGCCGCGTTTGATTTTGGAAGGTGCGCGAGAACACAATTTACAAGACCTGAGCATAGAGTTCCCCTTGCAGCGATTGGTCACCGTCACTGGTGTCAGCGGCTCGGGCAAATCCACCTTGATCCAAGACATCCTGGCACCTGCCTTGCTGCGCCACTTTGGCAAATCTACCGATGGTGCGGGCGCGCATGACCGCTTGCTGGGTGCAGATCATTTGAGCGATGTGGTGTTTGTGGATCAGTCACCGATTGGCAAAACCGCCAGGTCTAACCCCGTGAGCTATGTGGGCGCATGGGACGCGATACGCGAGATTTTTGCCAACACCGCGATGTCGCGCCAACGCAGTTACACCGCTTCCAAGTTCAGCTTCAATGGCGGCGACGGCCGTTGCCCCACTTGCGGCGGCTCGGGTTTTGAGCATGTGGAGATGCAGTTCTTGAGTGATGTCTATTTGCGTTGCCCCGATTGCAACGGACAACGCTACCGCCCCGAAGTTCTCGAAGTCAAAATCGAGAGAAAAAAATCGGGGTCAGATTCCAATTATTTTTTGAATGTGGCTGACGTGCTGGCCCTGACAGTGAGTGAAGCCGCGCAACTGTTTGCCAATGACCGCGAAGTGATTCGGGCTTTGCAACCGATTGTGGATGTGGGCTTGGAATATGTGCGCTTGGGCCAACCCGTACCCACGCTCAGCGGCGGTGAAGCACAGCGTTTGAAGTTGGCGGGTTTCTTGGCAGATGCGGCGAAATCGGCCTCGTCCAGCAGACAAGCCACAGCACGCAAAGGTACTTTGTTTTTGTTTGACGAGCCCACCACGGGCTTGCACTTCGATGACATCGCCAAACTGATGCGCGCTCTGCGCAGACTGTTGGAGGCAGGTCATTCACTTATCGTTATCGAGCACAACTTGGACGTGATTCGCTCAAGTGATTGGTTGATCGATCTCGGTCCTGAAGGCGGCGAAGGTGGCGGCTTATTGGTGGCTGAGGGTTCGCCTGAAACCTTGCGTGAGCACCCCACCTCGCATACAGGTCAAGCCTTGCGCGACTATGAGCAAAGCATGGGTCAGGTGCATACCGTGTCCGAACGGGTGGCCGCCTATGTGGCAGTGCCGCGGGCTGAGGTGAACAACCATATCCGCATTGTTCACGCCAAAGAACACAACTTGAAGAGCCTGAGCGTGGACATTCCACGCGGTCAGTTCAACGTGGTCACTGGCGTGAGTGGCTCGGGTAAATCCACTTTGGCTTTCGATATTTTGTTCAATGAGGGACAACGGCGCTATTTGGAAAGCCTCAATGCATACGCGCGCAGCATCGTGCAACCCGCCGGCAGGCCTGAGGTGGATGCTGTTTACGGCATACCGCCCACGGTGGCGATTGAGCAGCGTTTAAGTCGTGGAGGGCGTAAAAGCACTGTGGGCACCACTACGGAAATTTGGCACTTTCTGCGCTTGTTGTATGTGAAGCTGGGAACGCAGCATTGCATACACGACAACGCGGCGGTGCAACCGCAAACCCCAGAGCGCCTCACCGCATTGTTGATGCGTGAATACCGAGGTCAGCACATTGGCTTGCTCAGCCCCTTGGTGATGAACCGCAAAGGCGTTTACACCGAACTGGCCGATTGGGCGCGTCCGCGTGGTTACACCCATTTGCGTGTGGATGGTAACTTTTTGCCCACCACCGGTTTTCCACGCCTAGACAGATTCAAAGAGCACACCATCGAGTTGCCCGTGGCCAGTTTCACGGTAGACCCCGCGCAAGAACATGTGTTGCGCCAAGCATTGCTGACAGCCCTCGAGCACGGCAAAGGCGTGGTGCATGTGCTGAGCGATATAGGCGAATTAAAAGAAGCGATGTTGAACGGCGAATCAACTGCAAACATTGGCCGATTGCAAGCTTTTTCCACCCGCCGCGCCTGCCCCGTGTGTGATACCTCTTACGCAGAGCTGGACCCGCGCTTGTTCTCCTACAACAGCAAGCACGGCTGGTGTGGTGAGTGTGTGGGCACCGGCTTAGCGCTGTCTCGCGAGCAACGCAAAGCCATGGACGACTCGGTGGCTGATGCACAAGACAAGGGACGCGAAAAAAGTTTTGCCGAACCCGAGTTGGATGAGGTGAGCGACAAAGCCTGCGCGGCTTGTGCGGGCACGCGCTTGAATGCCACGGCTCGTGCGGTGTATTTCGGCGGGGCTGCCATCACTGAATTGGCACAACGCAGCGTGGTTGATATGTCGACATGGGTCAAGGGCTTGCGTTTGCAAGGCCGCGATGCCGATATTGCCCGCGACCTTTTGCCTGAAATTGAAAGCCGCTTGGCTTTCCTTGAGCGTGTGGGTTTGGGCTATCTCACTTTAGACCGCGGCGCTCCCACACTCAGCGGTGGCGAGGCCCAGCGCATACGCTTGGCCGCGCAACTGGGCAGCAATTTGCAAGGCGTGTGCTATGTGTTGGACGAGCCCACCATTGGCTTGCATGCCCGTGACAACCATATCTTGCTGGACGCTTTAAAAAGTTTGAGCGACAAAGGCAATACGCTGGTGGTGGTCGAGCACGATGAAGACACCATACGCCGTGCCGACCACATCATCGACATCGGCCCCAGCGCAGGCAAGCGCGGCGGTCATTTGGTGGCCCAAGGCACTGTGAGTGATGTGATGGCTGCGAGTGACTCGCAAACCGGTCGCTATTTGCGCCACGCCATGAAACACCCTTTGCAAGTAAGGCGCAATGTCACTCTCGATCAACGCAGCAAAAGCAAAACAGAAAGTTTGCAAGTGATGGGTGCAGATTTGCACAATTTGGGTACGCTGTCTGCTTCGTTTCCCTTGAATCGCTTGGTGGCTGTGACCGGCGTCAGCGGCTCGGGCAAATCCACCTTGGCTCGCGATGTGTTGCTGGCCAATGTGCAGACAGTGGTGAGTTTGCGCTCCACCCAAGCAGGACGCAAAGCCCACGATGCCGGCAAGCTGCCGGTGTGGCAAGGCTGTGTGGGCTTGGCGGGTTATGAAAGCATTGAGCGTGTGCTGGAAGTTGACCAAACCCCGATTGGCAAAACCCCACGCAGCTGTCCGGCCACTTACATCGGGTTTTGGGACACTATTCGCAAACTGTTTGCCGAAACCTTGGAAGCCAAAGCGCGTGGCTATGGGCCTGGGCGCTTCAGCTTCAACACCGGCGAAGGCCGCTGCCCCGGCTGCGAAGGCCAAGGCCTGCGCACCATAGAAATGAGCTTTTTGCCCGATGTGAAAGTGCTGTGCGAGGTGTGCAAGGGTGCACGTTTCAACCCCGAAACTTTGTCGGTGCGCTGGCGTGGCAAAAGCATTGGCGAGGTCTTGCAAATGGAAGTCGATGAGGCGGTGGATTTCTTCAGCGCCATGCCTCTCATCAGTCACCCCTTGCAGTTATTGAAAGATGTGGGTTTGGGTTACCTCACTTTGGGACAACCTTCGCCCACACTCAGCGGCGGTGAAGCACAACGTATCAAGTTGGTCACCGAACTCTCCAAGGTGAAAGACGAGGTAGCGCGACGCGGGCAAAAAACGCCGCACACCTTGTATGTATTGGACGAGCCCACCGTGGGCTTGCACATGGCCGATGTGGACAAACTGATTCGCGTTTTACACCGATTGGTTGACGGCGGTCACAGCGTCATCGTGATTGAACACGATTTAGACGTCATCGCAGAAGCTGATTGGGTGATCGACCTTGGACCCGAAGGCGGTGATGGCGGTGGTCGGGTGGTGGGTGCGACAACGCCTGAGGGCTTGGTGAAACTCGGTACGCACACTGGTGTCGCTTTGGCACCGGTGCTGGCAAGAGCCTGACCCTTTTTGTCATTTCGAGCGTTTCGAAGTAAAACCGTTCAACCGCCCCGCCGTCCTCGTCCGTCGCTCACTGTCACTTTGTGACAATGTTCGCTACACGTCCGAGCACACCGTGTCGGTCTCTGTGAAATGACTTTCGAGAACCTATCAACCCAAGCGCAACATGGCGGTCGGATTGACGCGAGCATTGTCACGAAGTGACAGCGAGAGGAGAACGAGCCGCCGTGGTGTGCTTGGCAGCATAGGATGCCTAAATTAACAAAGTCGCAGAGGCCTCAGCACGCAGA
>CANLWQ010000093.1 GCA_947494405.1 Comamonadaceae bacterium
AAAGATTATTTTCCTGTGGTCTGTGCTGACCGTGATTTGCGCGGTGGGCGCGGCATTTGGCGCTTATGTGGGTGAGTCCATTCCGCATTCAGCCATGATTGTGGTGGAGGGCATTGCCGCGGGTGCGATGTTGACCATGATTGGTTCAGCCATGCTGCCAGAGGCGGCACATTTGTCCACGCCCAATATGGCGGGATTTTCTACTTTGGTGGGGTTTGTGTCGGCGATAGGATTCAAGCTTTTTGAATAAAGCCATGGGCTGGAAAGCCACTCTCAACATTGATTACAGCTTAGAAGAAGGCCATTGTGTGGCACGCCATGTGCACGACGGGCCTCTTCGTATTCTGAAAAGCCTGTATCCCGAAGGCGATGCGGTATGCCACAACATTTTGGTGCACCCACCCAGTGGCTTGGTGGGCGGGGATGAACTGCATATTGGACTGAACTTGCACGACCATGCGCATGCCTTGGTCACCACCCCGGGTGCTACGCGCTTTTACCATTCAAATGGACAAACTGCGTCTCAATATGTGAGTGCCACCTTGGGCCCAGCCAGCCGACTCGAGTGGTTACCTTTGGAAGCATTGGCCTACAGTGGCTGTCAGGCACACAACCAAGTGAAGTTTTACATGGCACCCGACAGTCAACTCATGGCATGGGATGTGACGGCCTTAGGTTTGCCGCATGCAGATCAGCCGTTTGTGCAAGGACAGTTTCAACAGCATTTAGAAATTGAAGGTCTGTGGCTGGAGCGTGGATTGATGGATGCCAAAGACCACCGCTTATTGCACAGCCCCTTGGGTTTGAATGGCCACAGTTGCCAAGCCACGCTGGTATTTGCACAGGGCAGTGCCATGCGACATGAGCACTTGCAGCATGTGATTGAACTGGCGCGTTCCATTTGCCAAGGGCATTTACTTGAGCTGCAATCTGGGGTGACTTCTCCAGACCCAAGACTGGTGGTGGTGCGGGTGTTGTCGGCACAAGTGGAACAAGCCATGGCGCTGATTCGAGACATTTGGTTGTGTTGGCGAAGCCAACTGTGGGCCTTGCCCAGCGTCGCTCCGCGCATTTGGGCGACCTGATTTTTTAAAGGTTAAATTGACACGAGCTGGCGAATGCCCTTAGCTGGCATGTCTGCACCCAAGCCTTGGGCAATCACTTCCCCGCGCTCCATCACCACATAGTGATCGGCTAATTCTTCGGCAAAGTCGTAGTACTGCTCGCACAACAAAATGGCCATATCCCCGCGCTTGGCCAGCTGCTTGATCACACGACCTATATCTTTGATGATGCTGGGCTGTATGCCCTCGGTAGGTTCGTCGAGCACCAATAACTTGGGGGCACCAGCCAAAGCACGCGCAATAGCCAACTGTTGTTGCTGACCACCCGACAAATCGCCACCACGGCGATGGCGCATTTGATCCAGGATGGGAAACATTTCAAACAATTCAGCGGGTATAGGTGTTCCTGCCTTTTGCGTGGCCAAGCCCATGCGCAAATTGTCTTCCACCGTCAAACGGTTGAAAATTTCACGCCCCTGCGGCACATAGCCAATACCAGCTTTGGCGCGCTCGTAGGGGGTTGCCTTGGTGATCAATTGACCATCAAAAGTGATGGAACCCTCGCGCAGTGGCACCAAGCCCATCAAGGCTTTGAGCAAAGTGGTTTTGCCAACACCATTGCGCCCAAGCAATACGGTGACCTGGCCAGCGTGGGTCTGCAAGCTGACATTGCGCAAAATATGCGAGCCGCCATAGTATTGGTGAATATTTTGTACATGCAACATGGCTTAGCGTCCTAAATACACATCAATCACGCGCTCGTCAGCCTGCACTTGATCAAAGCTGCCTTGTGCCAACACAGCGCCGTCGCAAAGCACAGTCACCATGTCGGCAATACTTCGAATAAAACCCATGTCGTGCTCGACCACCATCAAGGAGTGTTTTCCTTTGAGCGATAAAAAGAGTTCGGCAGTGCGTTCGGTTTCTTGGTCCGTCATGCCAGCCACCGGTTCATCTAACAGCAGCAATTTGGGATCTTGCATCAGCAACATGCCTATTTCTAACCACTGCTTTTGACCGTGGCTTAGAAGTCCTGCCATTCGCGTTAGGTCTTGGCTCAAACGTATGGTTTCCAAGACTTCACACAAATGGTCTTGCTGCAAGCCACTGAGTTTGAAAAACATGGATGCCTTCACATGTTTCGCTGTTGCCAAAGCCAACTCTAGATTTTCCCAAACAGTCAGATGCTCAAACACCGTGGGTTTTTGAAATTTACGACCAATGCCCAGTTGGGCAATCTCGGGTTCGTTGTGGCGCAGTAAATCGATGGTGCTGCCGAAAAAAACCTGTCCACTGTCGGGGCGGGTTTTGCCAGTGATGATGTCCATCATGGTGGTTTTGCCTGCACCATTGGGGCCAATGATGCAGCGCAACTCACCAGGCGCGATGTCCAAGGACAAATTGTTGATGGCTTTGAATCCATCGAAGCTCACATTCACATCTTCCAAATACAAAATACGTCCATGGGTCAAGTCCAGTTCACCTGCTTGCAGCACATGACCGTAACTTGCCTCCCTGTCACCGGATGCGGACTGTTGCACCCGGCGAAACTGATGCGCTTGCAGGCGAGCGCTGCCTTCGTCAAATAAGTCGGGCGTCATGATGAAGCACCTCTAGATAACCACGCAAGGCGAGCTTTGTGCCACAAACCCAAGATCCCTTGCGGCATAAACAAAGTCACTGCTATGAACAATCCACCCAACACATACAACCAAAACTCAGGTGCCACCACAGTCAACCAGCTTTTGGCGCCATTGACCATGAAAGCACCCAAGATGGGTCCCAGCAAACTGCCTCTGCCGCCCACGGCTGCCCACACTGCTATCTCGATTGAATTGGCAGGACTCATTTCACTGGGATTGATGATGCCCACCTGCGGTACATACAAAGCACCGGCGACGCCACACATGACAGCAGAAATCACCCAAATGCTGAGCTTGTAAGGCAGCGGCGAATAACCACAAAACATAACCCGGCTCTCCGCATCGCGAATGGCTTGCAATACACGGCCATATTTACTTTGAATGAGCCAACGCGCAAATAAATAAAAACCCAACAAGGTGGACGCGGTCAAAACAAACAGCACCATTCGCATAGAGGGTGTGGCAATCGTCATGTCCAAGATACGTTTGAAATCGGTGAATCCGTTGTTGCCACCAAAACCGGTTTCATTGCGAAAGAACAGCAACATAAATGCAAATGTCATGGCTTGGGTGATGATGGAGAAATACACGCCTTTGATACGCGAGCGAAATGCAAAGTAGCCAAAGACCGCCGCCAGCAGGCCAGGTGCTAAAACCACCAGCAACAGCGTCGCTATAAAACTGTCACTGAAGTACCAATGCCAGGGCAAGGTTTTCCAATTCAAGAAGACCATGAAGTCGGGTAAATCAGATTTGTAATTGCCGTCTGTGCCAATTTGACGCATCAAGTACATGCCCATGGCATAGCCACCCAAGGCAAAAAACAAACCATGGCCCAAAGATAAAATACCTGTGTAGCCCCAGATCAAATCCATGGCCAAAGCACATATGGCGAAGCACATGATTTTGCCCACCAAAGAAACTACAAAGTCGTTGATATGCAAGGGATGCCCCGCTGACACATACAAATTCAGCAATGGGGTGACCACCCCCAAGAACAGGACGAACCCGAGGAACACCAGCCATCCCATGGGACTGAGCAAGGTGGGTTTTTTCGGCAGACTCAAAGTAGTCATTCAGGCCTCCGCACTTCTGCCCTTCATCGCAAACAAGCCTTGTGGTCGTTTTTGGATGAAGATGATGATGAACACCAAGACAGCAATCTTGGCCAGCACAGCGCCTGTCCAGCCTTCTAAAAATTTATTCAAGACACCCAAGCCCAGTGCTGCATAGACGGTGCCGGCCAACTGTCCCACACCGCCCAACACCACCACCATGAAGGCGTCAACAATATAGCCCTGCCCCAGATCAGGTCCCACATTGCCAATTTGGCTGAGCGCACAACCCGCCAAACCTGCAATGCCTGAACCTAGCGCAAACGCGTAGGTGTCAATTCTTGCGGTGTTCACACCCATGCAAGAAGCCATGGCTCGGTTTTGGGTGACGCCGCGTACAAACAAGCCCAAACGTGTTTGACTGATCAGCAAAGCCATGCCAAGCAAAACAGCCAATGCAAACACCACAATCAACATGCGGTTCCAAGGAAGGCTTAAGTTAGACAGAACTTGTAAGCCTCCGCTCATCCAACGGGGGTTTTCAACCGCCACATTTTGAGCGCCAAATAATGTGCGAATCGCTTGCATCAAAATCAAACTGATGCCCCATGTGGCCAGCAAGGTTTCCAATGGACAGCCATAGAGAAACCTAAGCACGCTGCGCTCGAGTGCCGCGCCAACAGCCGCCGCTGTCAAAAACGCCATAGGCAGCGCAGCGAACAAATACCAGTCAAATGCATTTGGCAGGTATTGCCTGAACATCACTTGCACCACATAAGTGGCATAGGCCCCCACCATCATCAACTCGCCGTGCGCCATATTGATAACACCCATCAAACCATAGGTGATGGCCAAGCCCAAAGCCACCAGTAACAAGATGGAGCCCAAGCTGATGCCTGTAAACACCACGCCCAAGCGCTCGCCCCATGCCAAGGCGTCTTTGATCGTGGCCAGGGAGGTGAGGATCTGTGCTTTGACTTTCGCATCGGTTTCAACACCGAGTTGTTGGTTAAGGAGTAACTGCGCTTCAGGGCTTTTGGCTTGCCCCAATGTTTGGGCTGCTTGCAAACGCTCTTGAGGGTCACTTGCGCTGATGGCCATGGCCGCTTGGGCCAGCATCAAAGCGTTTTTCACTTGCGTGTTGGCTTCGACTTTCAAAGCTTTGTTGATCAAGGGCAATTTGGCGACGTCGGGTTCCTTGGCAAGCGCCATGGCTGCTTGTAAGCGTATCTTCTCGTCTGGACTGAGCAGTTTCAAAGCAGCCAATGCTGCATCTATTTCACCGCGCATACGGTTATTGTTGATGACGTCTTCTGCATCGGTCGCTAGGGGAATTTCAGAAGCGGTCACTGGATCAAACGCCTTGCCATCGCGCAACACAAATACTTGTTTGCCTGCAAATTTCACGGCATCATCAGCCAAGGCCTGCAAATAATTTGCAGTGGCGGCGTCCGCTTCTTGCAATGCTTGGCTCAGTACTTCTAATCGGTTGTCGGTCTCACCTTGCACCATGCCGATGGCTTGGGTGCTTGTCAGTGCTTGCGCCATAGACAAACTCAAACAGGCACATACAAAGACAAAACTCAACCTGATGCGGGAAATCCACATGCGATAACTCTCTGGAATAAAGGGGGGTGGGATAGTGTGTGGATGGGTCAGTGGCGCCTCACCTCGCCACTGACTTTCTTCACAAAAGATTACTTCTTGACAGGTTCGTCAGGCTTGACGTCGTTGCCAGGAATGTAAGGGCTCCATGGCTTGGCTTTCACAGGACCAGGTGTTTTCCACACCACATTGAACTGACCATCGGCCTTGATCTCGCCAATGAACACCGACTTGTGCAAGTGGTGGTTTTTCTCGTCCATCTTGCTGGTGATGCCGCTGGGGGCTTTGAAGGTTTGACCCGCCATGGCGGCGATGACTTTGTCCACATCAGTGGACTTGGCTTTCTCCACCGCTTGCTTCCACATATTGATACCGATGTAAGTTGCTTCCATGGGATCGTTGGTCAAAGGCTTGTCTTTGTGACCGGCAATGCCTTTGGCTTTGGCATAGTCAGACCACTTTTTGATGAAAGCATCATTGGTGGGGTTCTTGATGGATTGGAAATAGTTCCATGCAGCCAAGTGACCCACCAATGGTTTGGTGTCCACGCCGCGTAATTCTTCTTCACCCACGGAGAACGCCACCACAGGCACGTCTTTGGCTTTCAAGCCGGCATTACCCAACTCTTTGTAGAAAGGCACGTTGGAGTCACCATTGATGGTGGAGACCACAGCGGTTTTACCGCCAGCTGAAAATTTCTTGATGTCTGCCACGATGGTTTGGTAATCCGAGTGACCAAACGGTGTGTACTTCTCATCGATGTCAGACTCTTTCACGCCTTTGCTGATCAGGTATGCGCGCAAAATTTTGTTGGTGGTGCGGGGGTAAACATAGTCGGTCCCCAGCAGAACCCAGCGCTTGGCAGCGCCGCCGTCTTTGCTCATCAGATAGTCCACCGCAGGAATGGCTTGTTGGTTAGGCGCAGCACCGGTGTAGAACACATTTTTGCTGAGCTCTTCACCTTCGTATTGCACCGGATAGAACAGCAAGCCGTTCATTTCTTCCACCACGGGCAATACGGATTTGCGTGACACCGAAGTCCAGCATCCAAAGATCACAGCGACTTTGTCTTGACCCAAGAGTTGCTTGGTTTTTTCTGCAAACAAAGGCCAGTTGGATGCAGGATCAACCACCACAGGCTCGAGCTTCTTGCCCAACACACCACCTTTGGCATTGATTTCATCAATGGCCATCAGCACAGTGTCTTTCAACACAGTTTCAGAAATGGCCATGGTGCCTGAGAGGCTGTGCAACACACCCACTTTGATGGTGTCTGCAGCGTGTGCAATAGAAAGAGTCAGTGATCCGCTAACCAATGCAGCAGCAGCTGCCAAGGTTTTGAGATGGGTGCGACGGTTCAGCATGAGAAAAACTCCAAGTCGTTCAAGGTTGAGAAGAAACGCGCCTTGTGGGCTACGCTCTTTCACCTTTGCAAGGCTTGTGCCAACCTGTTCATAACCGCATATTGATCTATTCAGGTGCAATCAACAGGTCACCTACTGGAGTCGCACCAAATAATTGCCCTTGAAAGGTGCGCACAGTAGATTTACGCGCCAAATCAGGGCTTGGGCCTAGGGAGGTACTTTTTTATTTGATACGGATCACGGATGCCGTGACCTTGGTCTTTTGATCTGATTTATTCTGGTTGCTAAGGGAGCTGGTTTCGCCAAGCGCAGACTCAAGTGCATCCTTGGCCGTGTTGATACTGTGCGCTACTTCCTCAATAGAACAGCGTTTGTCCATAGAGCGGTTTCGAATAATTTTGAAAGCTTCGGCGTCGCTGATACCGCTGGTATCCATCAGGAATCGTTTGGCCTGCTCCACCACGCGCACAGATTCAACCCGTCCTTCAAGTTTATGGATGCGCTTGAGAAGATCTTCACGAACCTTGTGCTGGTTCACCGCCAGCACAATGGAAGACAACACGCCAAAAGGTTTGACGGGAGAAAACAGCAGCGCTGAGGAATTCAACTGACAAGCCAAATCAAGCACTGTAGGACTTTCAAATTGCAGTACAGACACCACAATTTTATTTTTCAAGGTTTGGAGTAAGGCCTGATCAATCTTGATGAAGGCTTCGGGTACCAGCGCCAGCACAACCAGATCGACGCTGAGTAAGTCGCTCATGACTGGCGGCCAGACTTGCCGATAAGACATTCCAAGCCGCTCTAACTGCTGAGAAATCA
>CANLWQ010000094.1 GCA_947494405.1 Comamonadaceae bacterium
GCCGCTTGTTGGTGGATATTGTTTTTATGGATGCCCGCCAGTTTGACCGGGCAATTTGTCGCCTTTGTATTGTTTCGCTTGTTTGACGCGGTCAAGCCAGGCCCTGTGGGCTGGGCAGACGCGGCGTTTCATGGGCAGGGGTGGCGCGGCGGCTTTGGCATCATGTTTGATGACATCGTGGCGGCGTTTTGCACCCTGCTTTGTTTGGCACTTTGGCAAGCAACACGATGAGCACACCACACACTGTTTTAACCTTGGCCAAGACGCTGCTGCAGCGCGGCTGGATGTTGGCCACCGCTGAGAGTTGCACGGGCGGCATGATCGCTGCGGCTTGCACCGACTTGGCCGGCTCCAGCCAATGGTTTGAGCGCGGCTTTGTCAGCTACAGCAACGAGGCCAAGCAAGACATGCTGGGTGTGCCTGGCGCTGTTTTGGCGCGGCACGGCGCGGTCAGCGAGGAAGTGGCCCAAGCCATGGTGCTGGGCGCTTTGAACCACAGCAAGGCGCAAGTGGCTGTGGCGGTCACCGGCATAGCGGGACCCAGCGGTGGAAGCGCCAGCAAACCCGTGGGTACGGTGTGCTTTGCCTGGGGCTTGCCCACCGACGGCGGCCCCACAATTGGCGCAGAAACTGTATGGGTGAAAGTGCAAACCTGTCACTTTGAGGGCGACCGTGCAGCTGTGCGTTTGGCCACCCAAGCCCATGCGCTAGGGCAATTGCTGGCGCTTTTGAATCAACGCAGCCTGTAAGCGCCGTGTTTAACTTTGGGAAGCGTTGACAGCCAAGCTGTCCATGGCTTGTGCCAATTCAAAGTCCAGCGCAGTGAGCCCGCCCGCGTCATGGGTGGTCAGGCGCACATTCACGCGGTTGTACACATTGCTCCAGTCGGGGTGGTGGTTCATGCGCTCGGCCACTTCGGCCACTGCGTTCATGAAAGCCATGGCTTGAAGAAAGTTTTTGAATGTCCACTGGGTATGCAAACTGTCGTCTTGCAGTTGCCACGGGGCTTGGGCTTGCTGCTGTAAAACATTAAATGCTTGCTGGGCCTCTTGCGTACTCATGCTTTTCATTCTGGGTCTCCTTGAGATTTTTTCACCACCACCCCCAACCGCGCCAGCCGGTTGGTCAAGCGCAGCACCTGCCGGTCTTTGCTCAGTAGCAGCGCTTGGTGAGCAACAGCCAAATCGATGAATTTTTGATCGTCTTCGTCCTTGCACACATACGGCGCTTTGGGCGCTACAGCTTGCAACTGCGCCAAGCGGTCAAAGTGGGCCAACACCGCTTCGGCGCTCAGGCCATCTCGCTCGCGGCGGCGGGCAATGTGCGGGTAGTCCAGCACCCGCAACAACTCCTCGCGCATGGGGGGCGTAGCCAACCAGCGCAACTCACCATCTTTCAAGGCTAGCAAAAGAGGCGGCGTGGCGGGATCTTGGTATACCCAGATATCGAGCACGATATTGGTGTCTATCACCACAGGCGAAGACATCAGGCCGCCGGTTTGCGTGCCGAGCCGGCCATCAGGTCGAAGCGGAACATGCGGCACTCAATCGGGCCGTTCCACATAGGTACGCGGCGCGACTCTTTCAGGCGCATGCGCCCGGGCAGCTTCAAGTCTGGCGTGAGAAGCCAAGCGCGCCAGCCGGTGTAATTTTTCTTCCAATGGCTGGCCAGTTGGCTGAAAAACTCACCGCCATCTTCCACCTGCCCTACCTCTCGGCCACTGCGCGCCAGGCTGGCCGCACCCGCCACACCAGCGGCTTCTATGCGCTCGCCATAAGGCGGATTCACCAACATCACGCCAGGTTCTTCGGTGGGCGGCATGCGCTGCAAAGCGTCACCACCACGCAAATTCACCGCCTTGGCCACACCCGCGCGCTCGGCATTGCGTTGCGCAAAGTCGACCATGCGAAAAGTCACATCACTGCCAAAGACCTGCGCACGCGGCTCGCACTGAAGTGACCTGGCCTCGTCTTGCAATTGCTGCCACACATGGGCATCGAACATGCGCAGTTTCTCGAACCCAAAACGCCGCTGCAAACCGGCTGCCATACGGCAAGCAATTTGTGCAGCTTCAATGACGATGGTGCCGCTGCCGCAACACGGGTCATACAAGGGAATACCTTGCTCGACACCCGCCACTGAGGGCACGGCCGGTGGGGTCTCACCAGGTGCGGTAAGCATTGGCATGCTCCAACCACTGGCGGCCAACATGGCAGCAGCCAAGGTTTCTTTCAGCGGCGCGTCGCCCGTGTCTTCGCGCCAGCCACGTTTGAATAGAGGCTCGCCAGTGGTGTCCAAATACAGGGTGAGCATTTTGTCGGTCAGGTGAGCATGGACCCGCACATCGGGACGCTGGGTGTCCACATCGGGGCGAACACCGCTTTTGTCGCGAAAGCGGTCGGCAATCGCATCTTTCACCCTGAGGGTTGCGAAGTTCAAGCTCTTTAAGGGGCTGTGCTGCGCCGTGATTTCCACGCGAAAACTTTGCTTGGGTGTGAACCACATCTCCCAAGCCACGGCGCTGGCCGCGTTGTAAATGTCATCCTCGCTGGCATAGGGTTGGTGCGCCAACTGGATCAACACCCGCATGCCTAAGCGACTGTGCAAATTGAGTTGCAGCGCGGCGCGCCACGAGGCTTGCAACTGCACGCCGCCACGCAAGGTTTGCATGTCGCGGCTGGGCAGCCCAGTGATTTGCGCCACTTCATAGGCCAAAAAAGATTCCACCCCTGCAGCGCAGGGCACAAACAATTGCAAGGCGTTCACAGGGTTTTACGCAGGTTGGTGGGTGCTATGCGCAAGGCTTCGCGGTACTTGGCAACAGTGCGGCGCGCGCAGTCTATGCCTTGCTCTTTGAGCATGTCCGAGAGTTGGTTATCAGACAAGGGCTTCTTGGGGTTTTCGCTGGCGATCAGTTGCTTGATGAGGGCGCGCACCGCGGTACTCGAAGCGTTGTTGCCGCTGTCGGTGCCCAGACCTGAGCCAAAGAAAAATTTCAGCTCAAACGTGCCATACGGCGTGTGCATGTACTTGGCGGTGGTGACGCGGCTGATGGTGGACTCGTGCAACCCCAATTCTTCGGCAATTTCGCGCAGCACCATGGGCTTCATGGCCAATTCGCCGTGAATGAAAAAGCTTTTTTGCCGCTGTGTGATGGCGTTGCTCACCCGCAAGATGGTGTCAAAGCGCTGTTGTATGTTTTTGATCATCCAGCGTGCTTCTTGTAGTCGCTGCTGCAAGCCCGCATGACCGTCGCCTTTGCCGCCCTTTAAAGCGTTGGCGTATATGTCGTTCACCTTCAGACGCGGCATCACCTCGGGGTTGAGCATGGCGCGAAATTGCGGTGTGCCTTGTTTGTCCACGCCATGCGGCAAGATCAGCACATCGGGGATGATGACGTTGCGCTCCACATCAATAAATCGCCTGCCCGGCTTGGGCTCTAAGCGTGCGATCAGCGCGATGGCGAGTTTGACCTGTGCTTCGCTGTCATTGACCAGCAGCGCCAAGCGCTTGAAGTCGCGCTTGGCCAACAGCTCTAAAGGTTGCTTGCAAATCGCCAGCGCACAAGCGCGCAAAGCTGCGCGCTCTTCGGTGTCTGCGGCAATGGCTTGCAGCTGCAAACGCAAACACTCGCCTAAATCTCGTGCGCCCACGCCTATGGGGTCTAAGCTTTGCAACAAGCTCAGCGCCACCTGAAAGCGGTGCACCAGCTCCTCGCACTGCTCGAGATCGTCACCCGCCAAACTCTCTGCCAAGGTTTGGAAGCTGTCTTCTAAATAGCCCTCGTCATTCAAAGATTCGATGAGAAAACGTAAAGCGGCGCGATCGGTGTCGTCCAAGCGCAGCGACAGGGCTTGGCGGTGCAAAAACGCCGTCAGCGACTCTTGGTTGCGCGCCAATTCAGTGGCTTGGGCTTTTTCATCGTCATCATTGCTGCTGTTGTTGCGCGCCGGTGCGTCACCACCCCACTCGCTGTCGTCAGGTGAAAACTCCACGCTGCCATCGCCATCCCAGCTCTCAGCCACGCCCTCGGCGTCGATAGGCGAGGTGGTTTCGCTGGCGGTTTCCACCCGCACTTCGCTCACCCGGTCCATGGGGCCGTCCCAACTGTCGGTCTCGGCTTCAGAACTGGCAGCTTGTGTGTTTTCTTGCTCCAAGCCAAAGTCTTCACGCACCGCCAAATCTTCCATTTCCTTTTCCAGAAACGGGTTGTCATCCAGCATTTGCTCGACTTCTTGGCTTAACTCTAAGGTGGAGAGTTGCAGCAAACGAATCGATTGCTGCAACTGAGGCGTGAGCGCCAAATGTTGCGAGACGCGGAGTGACAGGCCTTGCTTCATAAGCTGTGCCTCGCCCTCACATGCGGAAGTTTTCGCCCAGATACACCCTGCGTACCTCTGGGTTATTGACAATCGTCTCGGGTGTGCCCTCGGCCAGCACGCGTCCCTCGCTGATGATGCTGGCGTGGTCACAAATGCCCAAGGTTTCGCGCACATTGTGGTCGGTGATAAGCACCCCAATTCCCTTGGCTTTCAAAAAACCGATGATGCGCTGAATTTCCAAGACCGCAATAGGGTCGATACCGGCAAACGGTTCGTCCAACAAAATAAAACGCGGCTGGGTCGCCAACGCCCGCGCAATTTCTACCCGCCTGCGCTCACCCCCCGACAAAGAAGGCGCAGGGGCGTCCCGCAAATGCTCGATACGCAACTCTTGCAACAAGCCTTCGAGCCGCGTTTCAATGGTGCTTTTGTCCAGGGCCAAGCCTAGGCTGTCTTCTTGCAACTCCAACACCGCACGCACGTTGTCAGCCACATTGAGCTTGCGAAAAATCGAGGCTTCTTGGGGCAAATAACTCAAACCCATGCGAGCGCGACGGTGTATGGGCATATTTTCGACTGACACACCATCAATGGAAATAGTGCCTGCATCGGCCCGCACCAAGCCGACGATCATGTAAAAAGAAGTGGTCTTGCCCGCGCCATTGGGGCCGAGCAAGCCAACCACCTCGCCTTTGGCTACAGAAATCGACACATCATGCACCACGGTGCGGCTGATATAGGACTTTTGAAGATGCTGCGCCACCAACCGGCTGATGGGGGCGGCAGGCGTGGAAGTCACTTGCCTGCCTCTTCTTTTTTGCGCGGGGTGAGAACCGCTCGCACCCGCCCCGAAGATTCGGCGCTGGGCTTGCCGCTGGCTTGTTTGCCGTCCACCGTGAATTGGTCGGTCAAGTTTTCGTAGATGATGCGCTGGCCGCTGATGTCGTCGTTCAGGACTGTGCCGCGGTAGCGGCGCAGTGCGGCGCGGTTGATGAGGGTGACGCGATCAGCGCGGCTGTCGTATTCGATACGGTCGCCCTCGCCTTCCATCCACTCATCCAAACCTTCACGTTTTTGGCGGTAAAAGGCTTTTTTTCCAGGCTCGGCAATCAGCAAACCGTATTGGTAGCCCTCAGGGTCTTGCATCACTTCCAAGCGTGCACCACGCAAAACAAGTGTTCCCTTGGTGGCCACCACCTTGCCGGTGAATATGCTCAATTGCTTTAACTCATCGTGGTCTAGGTTATCCGCCTCAATGTTCATAGGCTTGCCTCGGTCGGCTTTTTCAGCCCACGCCGCAGACCCCAGCTGTAGTGCCAAGGCAAAGCAACACAAATAAAGGATTTTTTTCAAGGCACGGAAATTGCTGGTGAGAACATGGCTTGCATTGTAGGGGCATAAACGCCCGCTTTCTCAGCGCCCTTTACGCACCTCAGCAATCAAGAAATCCGCGATTTGCAAAGCCCGGTCCATGCTGCCAGCCAAGGTGCCATCGATATAAAAACGACCCGCTACACCCAAGGCCGGCACGCCCTCCACTTTGAAAAGCTCTTGCAACTGCGTGGCGCGGCGAGCTTTGCCAATCACCGCAAATGAGTTGAACAAATCGGTGAACTGTTTTTTGGGAATGCCATTTTTTTCGGCCCAAGCTTGCAAAGGCTCTAATGAGGTGAGGGTTTGGCGCTCGGTATGAATGGCTGCAAACATTTTGGCTTGCAGCTCTTCGACTTTACCCAAGGCTTCCAGAACATAGTAGGCGCGTTGCTGGGGTTCAAACTCTGCGCGAAAGCGCACCGGCACCCGCTTGACTTCAACTTCCTTAGGGAGTTTTTTGCTCCAAGCACTCAGGGTTGGCTCAAACGCATTGCAATGCGGGCAGTTGTACCAAAAGAACTCCAACACCTCGACATGACCTTTGGCCGCTTCGGTGGGCACGGCTTGGCTGAGTTTGAGGTAATCGGTGCCTTCTTTGAAACCCGTTTGCGCCATAGCTGGGGCAAAAGGCAAAGTTGACAGTGTGCCCAAGGTGAGGGCTGAAAACGTGCGGCGTTGCATGGTGAGCCTCTTTGAAAAAATATCAGCGTTGAACACGAATCAAGGCTGATTCGAATTTGGTGGATTTGAGCTTAGCTTGGGTGTCTTCAGCTTCGGTCTTGGTTTGAAAAGGCCCCAAACGAACACGGTAAATGATTTTGCCGCCTTGCTCTCGTTCGGAAATTTTGGGATCGAACCCACCCAGTGCCAATTTGGCACGTTGGGTTTGGGATTCATCACTGCTGTTGAAAGCACCGACTTGAACGAAGTAATAAAAAGCCTCGCCTGCTTCGGATTTGCTTTGCACCAAATCGCCCAAGGGGTCCGCTGACGTGGACTCTGCGGCTGGGGCGGCAGGTGCAGGCGCGGCAGGATTAACCGCTGGTTTATCTACGGGCGCATTGGCCGCTGGGCTTTTGCCATACAAAGGGGCGTTGGGGTCCCAGTCTTTGTTCTTTTTTTGTTCTGCCGCGTCTTGCTCGGCGTTACGGCTCAAGCCTTTGTTCAAAAAAGGAATGGGCACCTTGGTGACATAAATAGCCACCACCAAAGCAACCGTCAACCCAATCACCAAGCCCAAAATCAAGCCCACCAAGGTGTTGCCATGTTGTCGAGATAAAGAAACCATGCTTGACCCTTTACATTCGTTGAGGCGCGGAAACACCCAAAACAGCCAAGCCGTTGCGCAAGACCTGGGCCGTGGCGGCCACCAAAGCCACCCGCGCCTGACGCACCAAAGGCTCATCAACCAAGATACGCTCGGCGTCGTAATAGCTGTGATAAGCCGCAGCCAACTCACGCAGGTAAAAGCTCACATCATGCGGCGCGAAATCTGCACAGGCTAGTTTCAACATATCGGGATAACGCGCCAGCACCCGCAAAAGTGACAAAGCAGCTGGTGTGTCCAAGGCGGCCAAATCGGCGTCTGCCAAGGTGGTAGGCGCCAATCCCGTGGATTCACTCCAACTGGCCAGCACAGAGCAAATGCGCGCATGGGCGTACTGCACATAAAAAACCGGGTTGTCGTTGTTTTGCGCCAAGGCCAAATCGACATCGAACACATACTCGGTGTCGGGTTTGCGGCTGAGCAAGAAAAAACGCACCGCGTCTTTGCTGGTCCACTCAATCAAATCACGCAAAGTGACATAAGAGC
>CANLWQ010000095.1 GCA_947494405.1 Comamonadaceae bacterium
GTTTGCGGCTTGGCAGCTGAAAAACCAGTTTTGCCAGCAGCAGGCACTGCCATCCATAAACGCTGTAATTCGTGTTGACCAATACCTACGGCATCAGCAAATTCATTGAGCAATTGGGTTTTGAGTACGCCCTCTGGCATAGACGACCACAAAGGTTTGGCTTGTGCGGCCAGCAGGGCGCGGCCCTCGGCGGTATCTATATCGCAACCATCGCGTGCCACCTCCATGACAAAGCGCGACAAGGGTGTGGCATCCGAGACCAATCGAGCGAAAGCGTCTGTGCCATGCGCACGCACAAAGCTGTCGGGGTCATGCTCGGCGGGCAAGAATAAAAACTTCACATTGCGCGTGTCGCTGGCAAACGGCAGGGCACCATCCAGCGCCTTGCGTGCAGCCCGTCTACCGGCAGCATCGCCATCAAAACTGAACACCACCGAGTCGGTGAAGCGAAAGAGTTTTTGCACATGGTCGGTGGTGCATGCCGTGCCCAAGGTAGCCACTGCATTGGGAAAGCCCAGTTGCGCCAAGGCCACCACATCCATATAACCCTCAGTGACCAACACATAACCGGCTTCGCGCAAAGCCTGACGTGCCTCAAACAAGCCGTAGAGTTCGCGGCCTTTGCTGAACACCGGTGTCTCGGGTGAGTTGAGGTATTTGGGTGTACCGTCGCCCAGCACGCGGCCACCAAAACCTATGCATTCACCTTTGACATTGCGAATCGGAAACATGATGCGGTCACGAAAGCGGTCGTAGCGTTTTTCTTCTTCGCCATCCTCTGCGTTCGAAATAACCAAACCCGACTCCACCAGCAAAGCCTCTTGGTAGTCGGCAAACACACTGGCCAGATTGCGCCAGCCATCAGGCGCATAGCCCAGCCCGAACTGCTTAGCGACTTCGCCTGAAAGACCGCGTCCTTTCAGGTATGCCACGGCCTGCGGGCTGGTCTTGAGCTGTTGTCGGTAGGACTCGCCGGCTTTGTCCAGCACTTCATTCAAGGTGGCTTGGCGCTGGCGTTGCTGTTGAGCGCGCTGACGCTCGGCAGGATCTGCGTCGTCTTCGGGGACTTGAAGTCCATAGCTTTGCGCCAAGTCTTTCACCGCTTCGATGAAGCTCATGCCGGCGTGTTCCATCAAAAAACCAATGGCGTTACCGTTTTTGCCGCAGCCAAAACAATGGAAAAACTGCTTGGCGGGGCTGACCGAAAACGAGGGTGATTTTTCGCCGTGGAATGGGCACAGCCCCATGTAGTTGGCGCCGCCTTTTTTGAGTTGCACATAGCGACCGACGATCTCGACCACATCCGTGCGGTTAATCAACTCTTGGATAAAAGACTGAGGGATGGCCATGTCAGTCGCCTGCGACCACGCCCTCGCGGCGCGGGTCGGCTGCGCCAAACCAATCGGTACCGAGTCGCTGCAGCGCTTGCAAGCCACTGGGCATATCTGTCTCTTTCACCGAGTGCCCCAGAATTTTCAAATTCGACAAAGTAGCTGCTGTGAACAAACCTGATTCGAGCAGAAGGGGCGCATTGGCACCGGTCACGCCTGAATGCGGCAGGTTGATGGCTTGTTGCGCGTCTTGCGCCCAGTGCAGCATGGCCCACAAAGTTTGGGCAGTGAAGTGAATGATCATGGCCCCGCCAGGACTGCCCAAACTCGCCAGCAATTCGCCGCGCGCGCCATCCTCGGTTTGGGCAAACACCAAGGTGGGGCTCATAGAGGAGCGCGGACGTTTGCCAGCTTGCACCCGATTGGCCACGGGCCGTCCCAGCTCGTCTTGGGGCACAAAGCTGAAATCTGTCAATTGGTTGTTAAGTAAAAAACCGCCGGTCAAATTTTCTGTGCTGACCATCAAGCGAGCGCCAAAGCCGCTCTCTATGGTGGTGGTCATGGCCAAGGTATTTCCCAAGCCATCAACGATGCTGATGTGGCTGGTGCCGTACTCGGTTTGGTCAGGCATGGGGGCCAAGCCATGGTTATTGCCGCCTGGGCTGCCCGCGCTCACCTCGGGTATGCGTCTGTCGCCAATTTGGCTGGCGCGAGAAAGCAAATAGTTGTTGTCCAGCAGCGATTTCCAGTCGTGCGCGGGCGGGCTGACAAACGCGGGGTCACCCAAGTACTGGGCGCGGTCGGCAAATGCCAATCGTGCGGCCTCGTTGTAGTTGTGCAGCCAAGCGGTGGTGGGCATCAAGGTATTGCGCTCGCCCCAAACGGCGGGGGGAGCCAGGTTGCTTTCGTCTGAACTAAGCATGCCCAAAATTTGCCCTATGGTGAGTAAGCCAGAGCTGGGCGGGCCCACACCGCAGACCTGCACATATTTGGTGGCGCTGAAGGTACTGGCGTGTTTGAAGCACAGGGCATCGCGTTCCAGGGCTTGGTAGGTTTGTAAATCTTGCAGGCTCAAAAAACCTGGGTTGCTGGGGTGCTGTTGCACTTTATCAACCAGCGCTTGAGCGATGTCCCCGCTGTAAAAAGCATTTGCGCCTTCAAGGGCTATGCGCTTGAAGATGCTCGCCAAGGCGGGGTTTTGTAAACGGTGACCGACAGGCCAAGGCTTGCCATCGGCTTGGAAAAAATAGCTTGCGGCTTGCGGGTCGCGTTGCAGCGAAGTGTCTGCGCTTAAAAGTGCATGCAAGCGTGGGCTGATGGGGAAACCTTCTTCAGCCAAGGCAATAGCCGGGGCAAAGAGTTGCGCCCAAGGCAAAGCGCCGTGTTGTTGGTGGGCTTTCTCCAACATGCGCAGCAATCCGGGCACACCCACCGATCTGCCGCCCACCACCGCATCGCTAAAAGCCATGGGTTTGTCGTTGAGCAAAAACAAACTTTCCGTGGCTTGGGCCGGCGCGGTTTCACGTCCGTCAAACACTTGCAACTGTTGGCTGTTGTGATGCAGCAAAAAAGCACCCCCGCCAATGCCGCTGGACTGGGGTTCCACCAAGGTCAACACCATTTGCACCGCTATCGCTGCGTCTACCGCTGTGCCACCTGCTTGCAGCACTTGGTAGCCCGCGTCGCTGGCCAAGGGATTGGCCGCAGCCACACCGCGTCGCTTCAACAGCCAACCTGGTTTGGCTTGGTAGCCGCTGGCGGCCTCGGGCAGATCGGGGATGCGGTAGTTAAGCTGTGCCTGCGCAAAACCCGCAAGCAAGCCCAGCGTGAGAGCGAGTACGGCTTTGCGCACTTACTTGGGCGGCAGGCGAATCGCGCCGTCCAAGCGGATAACCTCGCCGTTGAGCATGTCGTTGTCTAGGATGTGCATGACCAATTTGGCATAGTCCATGGGCGTACCCAAACGCGAGGGGAAGGGCACACCGGCGGCCAGTGCTTCTTGCACCTCTTTGGGCATGGAGAACATCATGGGCGTGCCAAAAATGCCAGGCGCGATGGTCATATTGCGAATGCCCAATTTAGACAGATCGCGGGCGATGGGCAAGGTCATGCCCACAATGCCGCCTTTGGAAGCCGAGTAAGCCGCTTGACCGATTTGCCCATCGTAGGCGGCCACAGAAGCGGTGGAAATCAACACACCGCGCTCGCCAGTGGCTTCCGGCGTGTTCGTGCTCATAGCTTGGGCACTTAAGCGAATCATGTTGAAGCTGCCCACCAAATTGATGCTGATGGTGCGCTGAAAACCAGCCAGCAAATGCGGTCCTGTTTTGCCTACCGTGCGCTCGGCGGTGGCAATGCCTGCGCAGTTAATAAGACCGCTGAGTTTGCCCAAGCTTTGTGCTTTGGCAACCACTGCTGCGGCGTTGTCTTCATTTGACACATCGCAATGCACAAAGGCACCGCCAATTTCAGCGGCAATGGCTTGGCCTTTTTCATCTTGCATGTCGGCGATAACAACTTTGCCGCCCGCTTGGCGTAAAAGCCTTGCAGTGCCTTCGCCCAAACCGGACGCGCCGCCGGTCACGATAAATACATTGCCCTTGATTTGCATGAATAGCCTTTCAAAACAGTCTGTCACTGAGAAGCCTTGGATTATCGCAGTGCCTGCGAGGCGACAATCAACCCATGATGACATTCACTGCTTTTTTTACTCGCCACCCAAGCCGTTTCTTGTTGGCGGGTGTTTTATTACTCTTATCAGCTTGCTCGACGGTGAAGCCCCCTGAGGTGATCACCTCTCCCGAGACACCCCCAATGCCTGTCGCTAAAAAAATACCCAAGCTGGGCTTGGCTTTGGGTGGTGGTGCTGCACGGGGTTTTGCACATATTGGGGTGATTCAAGTATTGGAAGAAAACGGCATCAAGCCCGACCTGGTGGTGGGCACTTCAGCGGGCAGTTTGGTGGCGGCTTTTTACGCGACAGGCAAAACGGGCGCGCAGCTGCAATGGCTGGCCGAGACCATGGACGAATCGCAATTCACCGACTGGACCGTGCCTTTCATGAGCCGGGGCATGCTGCGTGGCGAGGCGCTGGGGCGTTACGTCAATTCACAACTCAATGGCGCCAAGATTGAGGACATGAAGATGCCGCTGGGCATTGTGGCCACCGATTTGCGAACCGGCGAAGGCATATTGTTCAGACGCGGCGACATTGCCACTGCGGTGCGAGCCTCTAGCGCGGTGCCCTCGGTGTTTGAGCCTGTACGCATCGGCAACAAAGACTACGTAGATGGCGGCTTGGTGTCGCCCGTGCCCGTGCGTTTTGCTCGCCAGATGGGCGCAGACATCATCATTGCGGTAGATATTTCCAGTCGCCCCGAAGATGCCCAAACCTCCGACATGCTGAAAGTGCTTTTACAAACCTTCAGCATCATGGGCAAAAGCATTAGCCAGTTGGAGTTGGCACAAGCTGAGTTGGTGGTGCGTCCCGTCATGCCTGATGTGGGCAGTGCCGAATTTACCGCTCGCAAGAAAAGCATAGAAGCTGGTCGCGCAGCCATGAAGCTTGCGTTACCCGCTCTCAAAGCTGCGCTGGCCAAATAAAAAAGCCCGTCTTTCGACGGGCTCTTCAACAGCTTGAGAACCTAAGTTCTGGCAGCTGATTAACGCTTACGTGCAGCGGGTTTGGTTGCAGGCGCAACAGTTGACGCGGCCATGGCGTGCATATTGGACTCAGCAGCTTGAGTGGCTTGCTTCACAGCTTTTTGAACGCTTTCAATAGCGGTTTGGCTGGCAGCGATAGCGCTTTTCATCATGGCAACAGCGGTTTCTGAACCGGCAGGTGCGTTTTTAACCGTTGAGTCAACCAAGTTGTTCACAGTTTGTTGGGCTTCAGAAGCTTTTTCTTCCATTGCTTTGGTGAATTCGCCGCCGGTGCTGGAAGCGATTTCATACATGTGGCGGCTGAAAGAAACGACTTTCTCGCTCAAGGGTTGGAGGTAGCCTGCTTGCAGGGCCATCAGCTCTTGCACGTCTTTAACGCTCATCAGGGCATGGGCATGGTCTTGGTTGTCAGACAAAGCAGCTTTGGCAGCGGCCATGTTGAGTTCAACCAATTTTTCAACACCGGCAAAAGCTTTGTGGCTCAGGCCGAAAAGGGTGTCAATGCTGGCTTTGTTAGCGGCAATCATTTGTTCTGCAGTCATCATGGTGTTTTTCCTTAAAAAAGTGAATGGAGGAAACGGAGGGATTACTGCGTCTTTTTTTGTTGCAGCGCAGCATAGATAGAAGTATAGGGCCAATTGTCGTCAAATCAAGCGATATTTGTTGCGCTGCAACAAATTAGGTGAAATTTCCCGACACCTTTTGATTCAGGTCAATTCCAGTCAATTCAGGCTTTTTGGCTTGTTTCACGCACAATCTGGCGTAAATGAAGCTTTTTTACGCCGCTACCCACATCCAAACCTTGCCTGCAGGTCACCGGTTTCCTATGGGTAAATATGAGCTTTTACGCCAGAGGTTGGCGGCTGAAATGCCGCAATTGAGCCTGCAATCGGCCGATCTTGCCAGCGAAGGCGAGTTGGCGCTGGTTCACACCCCCTTATATATAGAGCAAGTATTTCAAGGCAGTCTGCCCCCTGCAGCCCAGCGCGAAATTGGTTTTCCTTGGTCGCAAGGCATGGTTGAGCGGGCGCGGCGATCGGTGGGCGCCACCATCATGGCGGCCCGGATCGCATTCAAAGAGGGGGTTGCTGCCAATTTGGCGGGCGGCACCCACCATGCCTATGCCGATAAAGGCGGCGGGTTTTGCGTTTTCAACGATGTGGCGGTGGCGGCGCGTTTGATGCAAGCCGAGTGGGCGCGCCATCAGCGGCGAGCCTTGCAAGTGGCGGTGATTGATTTGGATGTGCACCAAGGCAATGGCACGGCGCATATTTTTCGCGATGACCCGTCGGTGTTCACCTTGTCTATGCATGGCGCCAAAAACTTCCCGTTTCGCAAAGAGGCCAGCGATATCGACATTGAATTGCCTGACGGCTGCAGCGATGCCCCATATTCAGAGGCTTTAGACAAGGCTTTGGGTGAGTTGCGCGACCGCTGCGCGCCGGATTTGATTTTTTACCTCGCAGGTGCAGACCCCCACGAGGGCGACCGTTTGGGGCGACTGAACTTGAGCTTTGCAGGTCTGCAACAACGCGACCAGCGTGTGCTGGCTTGGGCGAGGCAGCGGCGCATTCCGCTGGCCATGGCCATGGCCGGAGGTTATGGCCGGCAGATGGAGGACACGGTGCAGGTGCAGAGGAATACCTTCGCCCAAGCGCTGCAGGCTTGGCAAGACTGGCAAAATCAATAGTTATGACGTCTTCCACACCTGCTCGCGCACAAGCCCACAACCGCGAGATTTACAAAACCTTTCGCCGCATCACCACGCGTTGGCTGGACAACGATGCTTACGGGCATGTGAACAATGTTGTTTACTACCACTGGTTCGACACGGTGGTGAACGCGCATTTGATCGAGCACGGGGTGCTCGACATAACGAACGGCGAAACCATAGGCTTGGTGGTGGAGACGCATTGCAATTACTTTTCATCATTGGCGTTTCCGCAAAATGTGGATGCGGGCTTGCGGGTCACGCGCATTGGCGCCTCAAGTGTGCGTTATGAAGTTGGCTTGTTTGCCGAAGGTGCGGCGCAAACCGCAGCCCATGGGCATTTTGTCCATGTGTATGTGGACAGCCAAACCCGCCGCCCCGTAAGCACCTTGCCCGCACCTTTGTTACAAGTTTTACAGGACCTCGCATGACCAACGCTGTTGACCAAGCCATCACTACCCGCATGTCGGCCAGAGCCTTTACCTCGCAGCCTGTGCCGCGTGAGGTGCTGACGCAGTTACTCGAACTCGCCGCTCGCGCGCCTTCGGGAACCAACACCCAGCCGTGGAAGGTGTATGTGCTGCAAGGCCAAAGCCGAGACAGCTTGGTTGAAAAGGTGTGCGCTGCCCACGATGCAATTCGCGCCGACCCCGACATGGCCAAAGAATACCGCGAAGCCTACGATTACTACCCCGAAAAATGGGTCAGCCCCTTCATCGACCGCCGCCGCGAAAATGGCTGGAGCCTTTATGGCTTGCTCGGTATTGGCAAGGGCGA
>CANLWQ010000096.1 GCA_947494405.1 Comamonadaceae bacterium
ATGCTGTCGGCACGGGTGGGCAAATTGGTCGATCTGCGCCGCTCAGAGCGCGCCCAGCGCAAATTGGCCATGGTCATCTTCAACTTCCCGCCCAATTCCGGCAACACCGGTACAGCCGCTTACTTGGCCGTGTTTGAGGCTTTGTACAACACCATGGTCGAGATGAAGGCACAGGGCTACACGGTAGATTTACCCGAAAGCGTTGACGCTTTGCGCGACGGTATTTTGTATGGAAACGCCAAGCAACATGGCGCTGATGCCAATGTGCATACCGTTATCCCTGCCGAGCAGCACATCCGTCGTGAAAAATGGCTGAGTGAAATTGAAGCCCAATGGGGCCCCGCACCGGGCAAACAAAACAGCAATGGCCAAGGCATTTTTGTCATGGGTCAACAGTACGGCAATATCTTGGTGGCCGTGCAACCCTCGTTTGGCTACGAGGGCGACCCCATGCGCTTGTTGTTCGAAAAAGGCTTTGCGCCCACGCATGCTTTTTCGGCTTTCTACCGTTACCTGAAAGAAGACTTCAACGCCAATGCAGTGCTGCACTTTGGTACGCATGGCGCACTGGAGTTCATGCCTGGCAAACAAAACGGCATGTCGGCGCTGTGCTGGCCCGACCGCATGATTGGCGAGTTGCCCAACTTTTATCTTTACGCGTCCAACAACCCTTCCGAGGGTGCGATTGCCAAGCGCCGCGCCGCCGCCACACTCATCAGCTACCTCACCCCACCAGTGGCGGAATCGGGTTTGTATGCGGGTCTGGCCGAGCTCAAATCCTCCATAGACCGCTGGCGTGGTTTAGAGCTGGACCAAGACCACGAACGTGCCGAACTCATGGCCTTGGTGCAAGCCCAAGCGGCAGAGCTGGACTTGGTCAGCATGGCGCCGGCTTGGACATTGGCCGCTGATGCACCCACAGAGCTGAATGCAGCTAAACGCATACAAACCTTGGGCGAGCAAATTTTGGAGTTGGAATACACCTTGATTCCGCACGGCCTGCATGTGGTGGGACGCCCACCCTCAGACAGCGAACGCGTGGACATGCTCATGGCCATGGCCGAGGCCAGCTACGACGCCAAACCCGATCGCACTGCTATGGAAGCACTGGTTGCAGGCAGCGCGCCAGCCATTGCCTTGGCGCAAAGCGGGCTGGCAGGCCAAGAGGTACATGCCGCCTTGTTTGACAAGCTTGGCGACGCCAACCGCTTGATGATGATGAACAGCGAAATCAATGGCCTGATCGCCGCCATGGATGCGCGCTACATACGCCCAGCGCCGGGTGGTGACATCATGCGCACCCCCGAAGTTTTGCCCACGGGGCGCAATTTGCACGGCTTTGACCCTTTCCGAATTCCCAGCGCTTACGCGGTGAAAGACGGCGCGGCGCAGGCCGACAAACTCGTCGCCCGCTATGTGCAAGACGGCAACCCCTTGCCCGAGTCGGTCGCCATGGTGCTGTGGGGCAGCGACAACCTGAAAACCGAAGGCAGCCAAATCGCCCAAGTGCTGCGTTTGTATGGGGCTAAACCACGCTTTGACAGCTATGGCCGACTGGTGGGTGCCAGCTTGGTTCCGCTGGCTGAATTGGGCCGCCCCCGCATCGATGTGGTGGTCACCCTATCGGGCATATTCCGCGACTTGATGCCTTTGCAAATCAAGCTCATCGCCGAAGCCGCCTTGCTGGCCGCCCAAGCCGACGAGTCGCCCGAAGACAACTTTGTGCGCAAACATGCTTTGGCCTACCAAGCCGAGCACGGCTGTGACATTGAAACCGCAGCTTTGCGGGTGTTTGGCAATGCCGACGGCGCTTACGGCTCCAATGTGAATAACTTGGTGGAAAACGGCGGCTGGGAAGACGAGGACGAACTCGCCGCCACCTACAGCCAACGCAAGGGCTTTGCTTATGGTGTCAGCGGCAAACCCATGCAGCACAAGGGCTTGCTGAAAAGCGCCTTGGCCGATGTGCAACTGACCTACCAAAACCTCGACTCAGTCGAGTTGGGCGTCACCACAGTGGATAACTATTTCGACACCTTGGGCGGCATCACCCGCGCCGTGCGTCAAGCCAAGGGCGGGGTTGATACACCTGTTTATATTGGTGACCAAACCCGCGGCGACGGCTTGGTGCGAAGCTTGTCCGAGCAAGTGTCTTTGGAAACCCGCACCCGCATGCTCAACCCCAAATGGTATGAAGGCATGTTGGCCCATGGCTATGAAGGCGTGCGTCAAATTGAGGTGCACATCACCAACACCATGGGCTGGTCAGCCACCACCGGGCAAGTCCAGCCTTGGGTATACAAACAACTCACCGAGACCTTTGTGCTCAACCCCGAAATGCGCGACCGTTTGGCCCGTCTCAACCCCACCGCCTCGGCACGCTTGGCCAACCGTTTGATCGAGGCCTCGGACCGCGCCTACTGGCAGCCCGATGCCGACATGATGGAGCGCCTGCGTCAAGCCAGCGACGAACTCGAAGACCGCCTCGAAGGTGTTTTTGAAGGCAGCGCCAGCTAAAGCCCGCCCGCTTTCACCGCGCCACCCTTGGCGCATTGCTTAAGATCACGCCATGGCCATACCTTTTCCCTTCTCTGCCATCGTCGGCCAAGACGAGATGAAACTCGCCATCCAAATCGTCGCCATAGACCCCAAAGTCGGCGGCATTTTGGCGCTGGGTGACCGCGGCACCGGCAAGTCCACCGCGGTGCGTGCGCTGGCCGATTTGCTCCCGCCCTTGCAAGTGGTGGTGGGCTGCAGCTACGGCTGTGACCCCGCCAGCAGTGGCGCGACTTGCAGCGATTGCGCGGTGCTCAAAGCGCCGGGCAAACGCCCCAAAACCGAAACCCGTCCTGTGCCTGTGGTCGATTTGCCACTGGGCGCCAGCGAAGACCGGGTGGTGGGCGCGCTCGACTTAGAAAAAGCTTTAAGCCTTGGCATCAAAGCCTTTTCACCCGGCTTGCTGGCCCAAGCCAACCGTGGCTTTTTGTACATCGACGAAGTCAATTTGTTGGAAGACCATTTGGTCGATTTGCTCATCGATGTCGCTGCCTCTGGCGAAAACGTGGTCGAACGCGAAGGCCTGTCGGTGCGCCACCCCGCCCGTTTTGTGTTGGTTGGCAGCGGTAACCCCGAAGAAGGCGAATTGCGTCCCCAATTGCTGGACCGCTTTGGTTTGTCGGTAGAGGTGCGCACGCCGCAAGACATAGATCAACGCATTGCTGTCATCAAACGCCGCGACGCTTTCGAGCGCGACCCGCAAGGCTTTCGCGACGAATGGGCGTTGCAAAACCAAGGCTTGCGCGAACACATTTTGAAGGCCCGCAAGCTGCTCGACAAAGTCAAGGTCGGCGACGATTTGCTGCGCTTGTGCGCTCAGTTGTGCCAAGCATTGGGCACCGATGGTTTGCGCGCCGAACTCACCCTGATGCGGGCTTGTCGCTCGCTGGCGGCCATGCAAGGCCACAAAGCAGCAACGACCGCGCATTTGCGCACTGTGGCCCCCATGGCCTTGCGCCATCGCTTGCGCCGCAATCCCTTGGACGACACGGGTTCGGGCACCCGTGTCGAGCGCGCGCTCAACGAGGTGCTGGGCGCGTGAACCTCGCATGGGACGACGCGCTGTGGGCGCTGGCGGCCCTGCACATAGACCCTGTTGGAATGCACGGCATTTGGCTGCGTGCGCCGCACGGGCCGGTGCGCGACGAATGGCTGTCATTGCTGCAACACCTGCGCCCGAATGTGCGCCGCCTGCCCAACCATATTGACAGCGAACGCCTCTTAGGTGGCTTGGACTTGAGCGCCACTTTGAGCACCGGTAGGCCCGTCACCCAAGCCGGCTTGCTGGCGCAATCCGACCAATCGTTGCTGCTAGCCCCCATGGCCGAGCGCATGGCCCCTGAGGCCGCCGCCATTTTGGGCCAAGTGCTCGACAGCGGGCGCGTGACGCCCCACGGTGGTGGTGACACCCAAGACGCACGCCTGGGCCTGATCGCTTTGGATGAGGCTTTGGAAGATGAACCCGGCATGAGCGAGAGCCTGCAAGAGCGTCTGGGTATCTGGCTGGATTTACGCCATTTGGGTAGACAAGAAGCGGCCAGCAATGAGGTTTTGGGCCTCTTGGGTGTGCTGGCCAGCCCTGGTGAGCAAGCCGACACCGAGCGCCAAACAGTGTTCGAACGTTTGCGCACACTGCGCTTGAATGATGAGCAAATACAGGCTATCACCCAGATGGCCCAAGCCATGGGCATCGCCAGTTTGCGTGCTCCCTTGGCCTGTGTGCGCTTGGCCTGCGTGCTGGCGGCGCTGCGTGAAAGCGAGGCGGTGGAAGATGTCGATTTGGGTCGTGCGGCACGCCTGTGCCTGACGCCGCGTGCCACCCACATGCCAGCACCGCCCGAGCAAGAAGCGCCGCCTGAGCAGCCTCCCGAACAGCCGACTGAGCCACCGCCGCCAGACAACGAGCAGCCCCCCGAACAGCCCCCCGAATATCCGCCCGATGCGCCGCAAGAAGAAGACACGCCCCCGCAAGACTTGGGCGAGATCCTGCTTGAAGCGGCCTTGGCCAGTTTGCCGCCCGATGTATTGGCACAGCTGGCCAGCGCGCGGGCCACCCCTATCAAAGACGGCGGCCAAAGCCGCAGCGGCCAAGTTCGCCAAAGCCGCAGCCGCGGCTCACCGCTGCCGCCGCGTCCGGGTCTGCCCCGCCAAGGCGCACGTTTGCACGTGCTGGCCACCTTGGGACACGCCGCGCCGCGGCAAAAGCTGCGCAGCCCCAGCGTCGTTGCCCACAGTGCGCAGGCCTTGGCCCCGCGCTTGAAGATTCGCGCCGAAGACTTCCATGTACATAGGTTTGCCGAGCGTTCCCAAACCTGTTTGATATTTGCCATCGACGCCTCTGGCTCGGCGGCGCTGCACCGTTTGGCCGAGGCCAAGGGTGCAGTTGAGCTGCTGCTCGCGCAGTCCTATTCGCGGCGCGATCAGGTGTGTGTCGTGGGTTTTCGCGGCACCCAGGCCGAGGTGCTGTTGCCCCCCACCAAATCGCTGGTGCGCGCCAAACGCAGCTTGGCCGGATTGCCCGGCGGCGGCGGCACGCCCTTGCCTCATGCCATCAAATTGGCACTGGAACTGGCGCTGCAACAACGCCGCTTGGGTGTGAGCCCCAGCTTGGTCATGTTGTGTGATGGTCGCGCCAATGTGAGTTTGCAAGGCATAGGCGGTCGAGCGCAGGCCTTGCAAGAGTCGCTGTCTTGGGCCCAGGCTTGGCGGGCCCAAGGATTGCCCAGCATTTGGATAGACACCTCGGCGCGCCCCGAGCCACAAGCCGAGCAAATCGCGCAGGCCATGGGCTCGCGCTATGTGCCCTTGCCACAGGCCAGCAGCCAACGCATGGCGCAAGTGGTGCAAGCCGCCGCGCGCTGACATGGATTGGCAAGCGCATCGCCCTACATGGCCGCACGCCGAACGCAGCCGTTTTGTGCAAGCTGGCGGGGTGCGCTGGCATGTGCAACAAGCGGGCCCACTTGGGCCTAGGGTGTTGCTGATTCATGGCACGGGCGCGTCCGGCCACACCTGGCGCGATTTACTAGAGCCACTGGCCGAACACGCACAAGTGTGGGTGGTGGATTTACCTGGCCACGGTTTCAGCTCGCTGGCAAGCGGCAATGGCATGTCGCTGCCGGGCATGGCAGCCAGTTTGCACGCTTTGATGCAGTCGCTTGCAGTAACGGTGGATGTGTTCATCGCTCACTCGGCAGGTGCGGCGATTGCAGCGCAAATGGTCATAGACCAGCAACTGACACCCCAAGCCTTGATAGGCATCAACCCCGCTTGGCTGCCGCTGCCTGGCTTGGCCGGACTGCTGTTTCCCCCAGCGGCGAAATTGCTGGCGCTCACGCCTTTTGTGCCGCAGTGGTTTGCCAAGCAAGCCAGCGCTCCGGGCATGTTGGAGAAGTTGCTCGATGGCACAGGTTCTGTGTTGAACGAAACCGGCAAAGCGCTGTACGCCGAGTTGGTTGCTGACCCCGAACACGCCCAAGGCGCTTTGAAAATGATGGCTGCTTGGGACTTGTCGCAAGGAGCGCGCACCTTAGGGCAGTTACGTTTTCCGGTGCATATGCTGGTGGGCGAGCGCGACCGCGCCGTGCCGCCCGCGCAAGCCCAACTAGCGATGGGCTTGCTGGCTGATGGCCATTTGGAAAGCTGGGCTGGTTTTGGGCATTTGGTGCACGAGGAAGCGCCCACACAATGCGTGCAATACCTTGCAACGAGGTTATCTACAACCTCGCTGTAAGGTGCCTGGCAGCGAATTCTTTAGGTTCTGGCCATGCCCATCAAATGCGCCATGTCTTTGAAGAAAATCTTCACATGGGCCATGGGCTTGGTGCGCTCTAGCTTTTTGTTCATGTAGGAGTCGAAGGTGAGCTTTTGCACATCTTTGTCTTCGCACATCTTCACAAAACTCTCGCGGCGCTTATCGGTGCTGTACCAAAAGTACTGCATGATGCCCAACACCCAAAACACGGTGCCGTGGTCTTTCATAAAGCGTTTGCGCGCCAGCTTTAAAGCAGCGGGGTTGCGCTGAAGCAAGCATTCATGCGCTGCATCGGCAGCCAATCGCCCACCCAACATGGCGTAGTAAATGCCTTCACCGGAAGCGGGTGCCACCACGCCCGCGGCGTCACCCGCCAGCACCACATCGCGGCCGTTGTCCCAGCGGGGTAAGGGCTTCATGGGCAAGGGTGCGCCTTCACGACGCAAGACAGTAGCGTTTTGCAAACCCGCCGCATCACGCAAACGACCGACCGCACCGCGCAATGAAAAACCTTTGTCGGCACTGCCCGTGCCCACACTCATGGTGTCGCCATGGGGGAACACCCAGCCGTAAAAATCGGGCGACAAACTGCCTCGGTAATACACATCGCAACGCGAGGGGTCGGCATCGGTTTGCAGCATGTTGTCGGGTGTTTTGACAATCTCGTGGTAGGCGAACACATACTTGGTTTTTTCCGCGCCTGGCACGGCGGCTTGCTTTGCCACTTCAGAGCGAGCGCCATCGGCACCAATGATGCATTTGCCGCGCACACTGGCTGGCATTTCCAAACCGTCGTCGGTGCGTATGGTGAAGTGCACACGGCTCACACCATCGTCGTCGCGGCTGAGTTTGTCGAATATGCCGCGCTGGCGCACCGCGCCGTGGTTTTCTGCGCGCACCCGCAGCCACTCGTCAAACTGGTCGCGGTTGACCATGCCGACAAAGCCGCCTTCGATGGGAATATCCACTTTTTTGTCTTTGGGCGACACCATGCGCGCAGCCCGCGCCTTGGCCACCAGCAATTCATCGGGTATCTCGAAGTCTTTGATCAAGCGTGGTGGGATGGCCCCGCCACAAGGCTTGATACGCCCTTGCCTGTCGAGCAGCAACACATGCCTGCCCAGTTTGGCCAAATCATCGGC
>CANLWQ010000097.1 GCA_947494405.1 Comamonadaceae bacterium
CTCGAAAGAAATGTTTTCGTCGTGCTCGCCCATCTCGGCCTTGGCCGCCGGCGTGAAGATAGGCTCTGGCAAGCGAGACGCATTCTTTAAACCGCTAGGCAGCGGCACGCCGCACACCGATTGACTCTCCTGGTATTCCTTCCAACCACTGCCGGCCAAATAGCCTCGCACCACGGCTTCCACGGGAATAGGTTTCAAGCGCCGCACCAGCATAGAACGCTGTGCCACAAACGGTTTTTCAGCATCCGACACCACGCTCTCGGGCGCGTCGCCAGTGAGGTGGTTAGGGCAAATATGGCCCAGTTTGTCAAACCAAAACAGCGCCATTTGTGTCAACAGCGCGCCTTTGCCGGGGATGGGCTCACCCATCACCACATCGAAAGCGCTGATGCGGTCAGACGCCACCATCAAGATGCGGTCGTTGCCTACCGCGTAGTTGTCGCGCACCTTGCCGCGCGCCAAAAGGGGGAGTGAGCCAAGAGTGTGGGTGTGCAAGGTGGGGTTCATGGGGCAAGTTTCGCAAAAAAGAACTGAAAAAATAGGGCTAGTTGGCAGAGTTAAAGCAACTGCAGTTGTGGGGCCACGCGTTGCAGATGAAAAAAGTCAGTGTCGCGCGCCAGCAATGGCAATTCGGCTTCCAAGGCGCAAGCGGCCACCACGCAGTCGATGGGGTTGCGTACTGTCAGGCCTTGCCAGCGGCAGCGCGCATACAGCAAGCCGGCTTGGGCATGCAAATGACCCCAGTCCTGAGGTTCAAACAATTCCACGGTGTCCAGGGCTTGTTGCAGCGCCATGTAGTGTTGAGGTGAGCGTGCACCTTGCAGCAACTCTTGCATCACCACGGCGGGCATGAGCACGCCGTCTTGCGACTGCAAAGCGCGACCCAGCGCGTGGTCGTGCTTGGAACCCGTGGCGCGCAGGTACTCAACCCATGCCGAGGTGTCGACCAAAACCGGTGTGTTCACGCGGGCTTGGCTTTGCGTTTGACAGGGGCGGATGCGGCTTCAGCCACGTGCAGCTCAGATGCCTGAAGTAGCGAATAGGTTTCGCTTGGCGCGTAGTTGTCGGCCAGTACGTCCGTGCCGCGCAAGGCCATGATGGCGCTGTAGTCGGGCTTGCGTATATAGGCTTTGAGCGCAGCCTCGATGGCTGCTTTTTTGGTTTTGACGCCAGCGCGAGCCATGACCTTGGTGATCAAAGCGTCATCCAAAACAATATTGGTGCGGGTTTCCATGTCGGGCTCCTGAGAAACGGAGCACTTATTTTATACACAATTTTTGTGTATAGATCACCTGATGGGTGTGATTAATTCACCACCTGTGCCAACAAACCTTGGCCGTATTTGGCCGCCATCATTGGCAGTGGGGTGCTCTTGATTTTGGCTCCTTGGCCTTCGCAGCCAAATTCGATGTAGCGCTGTTGACAAATCAACTTGGCAGCTTCGCGCGCGGGTTTGAGCCATTCGCGGGCATCGAATTTATCGGGGTTTTCATGCAGGAATTGACGAACAGCAGCGGTCATGGCCAAGCGAATATCGGTATCGATATTGATCTTGCGCACACCAAACTGAATCGCTTTTTGAATTTCAGCCACCGGCACGCCATAGGTTTGCTTCATCTTGCCGCCAAACTTATTGATGGTGGCCAGCAAGTCTTGGGGTACGCTGGAAGAGCCGTGCATGACCAAATGCGTGTTGGGGATGCGCTGATGAATGGCTTTGATGCGATCGATAGCCAAGATGTCGCCGGTGGGCTCGCGGGTGAACTTGTACGCGCCGTGGCTGGTACCGATGGCAATCGCCAAAGCGTCTAGCTGCGTGGCTTGAACAAACTGCGCCGCTTCTTCGGGGTCGGTGAGCAACTGCTCGCGGGTCATGGTGGCGTCTGTGCCGTGGCCATCTTCTTTATCGCCCTTCATGGTCTCCAAAGAGCCCAAGCAACCGAGTTCGCCCTCAACAGTGATGCCCAATTTGTGCGCCATCTCCACCACTTCGCGGGTCACTTTCACGTTGTAGTCAAAGCTGGCAATGGTTTTGCCGTCACCTTCCAAGCTGCCGTCCATCATCACCGAAGAAAACCCCAGTTGAATAGCGCCTTGGCAAATGGTTGGGCTTTGTCCATGGTCTTGGTGCATCACCAACGGCACATGCGGATAGGCTTCCACTGCGGCTTGAATCAGGTGCTTGATGAACGACTCACCCGCGTATTTGCGTGCGCCTGCACTGGCTTGCAAGATGACGGGCGCGCCCACTTCATCGGCGGCTGACATAACAGCTTGGACTTGTTCCAAGTTGTTCACATTGAAGGCGGGAATACCGTATTGGTGAACTGCCGCATGGTCGAGCAACTCACGCATAGAAACTAAAGCCATTGCTTTTCCTAGGGTAGAGAAAAAAATTTATTTTAAAGCGAAGGCGTCAAAGAGCCCAGCGCGCCTAAACAACGCGGCAGATTTTCAACATATTGGTGCCGCCTGGCGAGCCCATGGGCTCGCCGCAGGTAATGGCATACACATCGCCCGCATTCACAATGCCACGGTCTTTTAAATGCGCTTCGGCTTGGGCCAAAGCGGTGTCACGGTCGGCGCTGGTGTCCATCAACATGGCGCGCACATTGCGGTACAGCGCCATGCGGCGTTGTGTGCTCAGCTGGGTGGTCAAAGCGTAAATCGGAATACGAATATGGTGGCGGCTCATCCATAGCGGCGTGGAGCCCGACTCGGTCAGCGCCACGATGGCCTTGGCACCCAAATGGTGGGCGGTGAACAGCGCGCCCATGGCGATGGTTTGGTCGATGAAAGAAAAAGTTTTGCCAGTGAAATCGTTGTCAAGCCGAGTTTCTTCGGCCTCTTCGGCGGCAAAACAAATTTGCACCATTTGTTGAACGGTTTCCAAGGGGTATTTGCCCACCGCTGTTTCGGCGCTGAGCATCACTGCATCGGTGCCGTCGAGTACCGCATTGGCCACATCACTCACCTCGGCGCGGGTGGGTACGGGGTTGGTGATCATGCTCTCCATCATTTGGGTGGCGGTGATGGCCACTTTGTCCATTTCGCGGGCCATTTTGATCATGCGTTTTTGCAATGCCGGCACGGCGGCATTGCCCACTTCGACCGCCAAGTCGCCGCGCGCAACCATGATGCCGTCACTGGCGCGCAAGATCTCTTCCAAATGGGGAATAGCCTCAAAGCGTTCAATCTTGGCAATCAGCCCAGGCTTGTGCTTAAAGGGCTCGGCCGCCACATTGCAGAGTTGACGCGCCATTTCCATGTCGGTGGCGTTTTTGGGAAAGCTCACGGCCACGTAATCGGCTTGAAAAGACATGGCGGTTTTGATGTCTTCCATGTCCTTGGCGGTCAGCGCCGGTGCGGTCAGTCCGCCGCCTTGCTTGTTGATGCCTTTGTTGTTGGACAACTCGCCGCCCATTTTCACCGTGGTGTGCACTTGCTCGCCTTTGACAGCGTCGACCGTCAGCACAATCAAGCCGTCGTTCAGCAGCAGCAAGTCGCCGGCTTTGACATCGCGTGGCAGCTCTTTGTAGTCCAGTCCCACGCCTTGCAAATCACCCAGTTCGGTGCGCGAGGCGTCCAGCACAAACTTGGCACCAGTCACCAGCATGACTTTGCCGTCAGCGAATTTGCCCACGCGAATTTTGGGACCTTGCAAATCGGCCATGATGGCCACGACTTTGCCCGCACGCTGGGCGGCAGCGCGAACCAAAATTGCGCGATCCACATGGTCTTGGGCCTTGCCGTGGCTGAAGTTCAGGCGCACCACATTGACGCCCGCGCGAATCATTTCTTCAAGCAGGGCCGGTTCACTGGAAGCGGGGCCTAGGGTGGCAACAATCTTGGTAGCGTGTTTGGGCATAAGGTGTCTCTAGTTAAATGCACTGAATCATTCTCCCATGTGAATATGACGCCATAGAAAGAAAAAAACCTTTAGCGAGAAGCTGCAGCGCAAGTGGGAGGCACAAAATTTGTCAGTCCTGCTCAAGCGCTTACGCTTGTGCCGCGCCTACATTGGGGCCATGACTCCTCTACACCTGTCCACTTCGTCGGCAATCGACTGCTTAAAACCAGACTTTCTCAACACGCTGGTCCAGCAAGGGCACATACGCCGCTACCGCAAAAACACCTTGCTTATCCAAGGCGGGGACGTGGGCGCTTATATATATGTGGTGCTCGATGGACAGTTGCGCGAGTTCGCCATGTCCCAAGACAGCAAGCCGCGTGAAATTACCCTGTCAATTGCTGTGCGCGGCGATGTGCTGGGTTTGCTCGCCATAGAGGGCGGCCCGCACTGCGCCAGCGTCATCACCTTGGGGCTGGCAGTGTGCGCGGTGGTGGGCGTTGACAGTGTGAGGCAGTTGTCGGGTCAAGACCCTATGCTGTCCATGGCGTTGTTAGAAAAAGCTTTGCAGCGCTTGCGCATGGCCACAGAAACCACCTGTTTGGCTTTGTTTTCCGATGCCTACAGCCGTTTATCCGCCTTGCTGCAGCGTCAGCATCAGCCCGCGCCCATGACCCATGCTCAAATCGCCCAACACATAGGCTGCAGCCGGGAAATGGTCAGCCGCATACTGAAAGAGCTGGTTCTAGGCGGCTATGTGGTGCGCGAACCCGACAAGCTTTACCGCGTTTGTCGGCGTTTGCCCGCTCGTTGGTAGGGGTAAGTTGACAAAAAGCTTGATTCGTTACAATTTAAAAATATGACGATTCAAGAACAACCTATTCCTGTTGATCAGCCCATGCCCCACCGCAAGGTGATTCGCGAATGGTTGGTTCCCCTTTCCAACCGCGTCACTGTTCGCGCTTTAATTCTGTTGGTGCTGGATTTTTCGGTGTGGGGCGCTTTTCTGGCCGGCACTGTTTATTTTGAAGCCTTGTGGGCCAAGCTGTTGTGCGGAGCCGCCATGGGTTTCACCATTGGGCGTTTGTTCATCATTGGCCACGACGCTTGCCACCAAAGTCTCACGCCACACCGCGGCCTGAACAAATGGATAGGTCGCATCGCCTTTTTACCCTCGCTCACCACTTTCAGCCTGTGGGACATTGGCCACAACGTGGTGCACCACGGCTACACCAATCTCAAAGGTTTCGACTTTGTATGGGCCCCGCTGACCAAAGAAGAATTTGCCAAATTGTCTTGGCGCGGTCGTTGGCTTGACCGGGCTTACCGCAGTGGTTGGGCACCAGGCCTGTACTACATGATCGAGATTTGGTGGAAAAAAATGGTTTTCCCCAGCGCCAAAGAAATGCCAACCCGCCGCCCTATCTTTGTAAAAGACAGCCTGTTGATCACTGCTTTCGCTGCCATTTGGGTGGCAGGCTCTGTGGCTGCTGCACTGGTCACCGAGCAGTCTATTGCTTTAGTGGTGTTTTGCAGCGTGGTGGTGCCGTTTTTGTTTTGGTGCGCCATGATCGGTTTTGTGGTGTATGTGCACCATACCCATGTCAAAGTCTCTTGGCATGACGACCGCAGCGCTTGGGCCAAGGCGCAACCCTTTGTGTCGACCACCGTGCACCTCACTTTTCCCTTGAAAATTGGCGCACTCATGCACCACATCATGGAGCACACTGCTCACCATGTGGATATGAGCATTCCGCTGTATCGCCTCAAGCAAGCGCAGAACAAGCTAGAAACTCTGCTGCCAGGGCGCATCATTGTTCAGCCTTTCTCGTGGCGCTGGTACTTTCAAACCGCACGCGACTGCAAGTTGTATGACTTCACCCGCCAATGCTGGACGGATTACAAAGGGCGGGCTACCAGCTTGCCCGCCATGAACCCGGCCTGATTTAAGCCGCTCGCTTCATCAATATTTCAAACGCGGGCAGGGTTTTACCTTCCAGCACCTCTAAGAAGGCGCCGCCGCCGGTAGAGATATAGCCTATTTGCGGCTCTATGCCGTACTTGGCAATGGCGGCCAAGGTGTCACCGCCTCCGGCAATACTGAAAGCGTCCGAATCTGCAATGGCATGGGCCACCACCTTGGTGCCGTTCTCGAAAGCCGCAAACTCGAACACGCCCATGGGCCCATTCCACACAATCGTGCCTGCTGCCTTGAGCTGCGCGGCCAAACGCTTGGCAGTGTCGGGGCCAACGTCCAAAATCAAGTCGTCGTCTGCTACCTCGCTGGCTTGCTTGACTGTGGCGACAGCATGAGCACCAAAGCTTTTGGCACACACCACATCGGTGGGAATGGGCACCTCGGCGCCGCGTGCTTTCATGGCTTCGATCACGGCTTTGGCCTCGCCAACCAAATCCGGCTCAGCCAAGGATTTGCCAATATTCAAACCGGCGGCCAGCATAAAGGTGTTGGCAATACCGCCGCCCACAATCAGTTGATCTACGTTTTTCGCCAGCGCTTGCAAAATGGTCAGCTTGGTGCTGACCTTGCTACCCGCCACGATGGCAGCCAGTGGTCGCTTAGGGTTGGCCAAGGCTTTGCTGATGGCATCAATTTCCGCTGACAACAAAGGACCCGCACAGGCGGTGGGTGCGAACTGCGCAATCCCGTAGGTGGTGCCTTCGGCGCGGTGGGCGGTGCCAAACGCATCGTTCACATAGATGTCGCACAGCGCGGCCATTTGGCGCGCCAACTCTTCGCTGTTTTTCTTCTCGCCTTTGTTAACGCGGCAGTTCTCCAGCATCACCACTTGACCAGGCGCCACGGACACGCCAGACACCCAGTTGGCCAGCACGGGTATTTCGCGGCCCAGCAACTCACCCAAGCGTTGAGCTACAGGCGCCAAAGAATCCTCGGGCTTGAATTCGCCTTCCGTGGGGCGGCCCAAATGGCTGGTGACCATCACCGCCGCGCCCGCGGCCAGCGCCATTTGTATACAAGGCACGGATGCGCGTATCCGGGTGTCTTCGCTGATCTGGCCTTGGTCGTCAAACGGCACATTGAGGTCAGCGCGGATAAAGACGCGTTGGTCTTTGGCACGCCCTTGGGCGCAGATGTCGGCAAAGCGGATGATGTTCATGGGCTTGTCTCTTTATTGTGTTATTGCGGGGCATTCTAGGGGTGCATCTTGGGCCTTGCAAGCCGCACCGTGCGGCTTTGCTACCAGCCCAGCCCAATATGCAGGGGTAAATACACCGCCATACCCACGATGATGGTGCCCAGCACCGCTTGGCCTTTGCCTCGGCGGTAGGTGTAATAGGCCACGCCGGCCGCGGCGCCTAACAGCCGTGCATCCAGCCATGTGTTGATCACTTGTCCATGGGTCACCAAGATCTCGGGCACCACCACGGCCGCCAGTGCGGCAATGGGCGCGTATTGCAAGCCGCGCTGTGCCCATGCAGGAAAAGGTAACTCGCGGTTCAAGATAAAGAAAAAGCAGCGTGTCAGCACCGTCATGGCAGCCAAACCCAACAGGGTAAGAAGTTGAAACACATCAATCA
>CANLWQ010000098.1 GCA_947494405.1 Comamonadaceae bacterium
ATCATTGGCGTGACCGAAGAGACCACCACCGGCGTATTGCGCTTGAATGAAATGGCCGCCAAAGGCAGCTTGATGTTCCGCGCCATCAATGTCAACGACTCCGTCACCAAGAGCAAATTCGACAATTTGTACGGCTGCCGCGAATCTTTGGTGGACTCCATCAAGCGCGCTACCGACGTGATGATCGCCGGCAAAGTGGCCGTGGTCGCTGGCTACGGTGATGTGGGCAAAGGTTCTGCACAAGCCCTTCGCGCTTTGAGTGCGCAAGTGTGGGTCACCGAAATCGACCCTATCAACGCCTTGCAAGCCGCCATGGAAGGCTACAAAGTGGTGACCATGGAATACGCAGCCGACAAGTGCGACATTTTCGTGTCTGCCACCGGCAACAAAAACGTCATCCGTTACGAGCACATGGCCGCCATGAAAGACGAAGCCATTGTTTGCAACATCGGTCACTTCGACAATGAAATCGATGTTGCCTCACTTGAAAAACTCAAGTGGGACGAGATCAAGCCCCAAGTTGACCATGTCATCTTCCCTGATGGTAAAAAAATCACCATGTTGGCCAAAGGCCGTTTGGTGAATTTGGGTTGTGCCACAGGCCACCCCAGCTTCGTGATGAGCGCAAGCTTTGCCAACCAAACCATCGCTCAGATCGAGTTGTTCACCAAGCAAGACCAATATGAATCTGGCAAGGTCTATGTGTTGCCCAAGCATTTGGACGAAAAAGTGGCACGTTTGCACCTTGAAAAAGTTGGCGCCATGCTGACGGTGTTAAGTGACGAGCAAGCGGCTTACATCGGTGTGAGCAAAAACGGCCCTTACAAAGCCGACGCCTACCGCTATTGATATGCCACGCGCAGACCAGTTACTGGTCGAGCGCGGTTTGGCCCACTCGCGCTCGCAAGCGCAGCGTTTGATCGCTGCGGGAGTGATGTGGCGAGTGGGTTCTCAAACTTGGCAGCGGGTTGATAAAAATGGTGCGTTGGTGCCGCAAGAGGCAGAACTGCAGTTGCAAGATGATGCCGAAACCAAGTATGTTTCGCGCGGCGGTTTGAAGCTAGCAGGCGCTTTGCGAGAAACAGGCATACAGCCTCAAGGCTTGCATTGCTTGGATGTGGGCCAGTCCACTGGCGGTTTTACCGATTGCTTGTTGCAGCACGGTGCCGCTCAGGTGACGGGTGTGGATGTGGGACACAGCCAACTTCATGCACGTTTGCACGCTGATTCGCGTGTGGTTTGCATAGAGCATTGCAATGCCCGCGAACTGACTTTGGCCCAGTGTGGACAAAGCTCGGGTTTTGCATTGATCGTGGCTGACTTGAGTTTCATCTCCTTGACGCTGGTCTTGCCGGCATTGAAGTCGGTCATGAGTGAAATCGGCCAGATGCTGTTATTGGTTAAACCCCAGTTTGAATTACAGCCCAGCGATATTGGCAAAGGTGGCGTGGTCAAAGACGCTGCCAAGTATGTGCAAGTTGAGCAGCGCTTGCGTGAAGCTGCGCTCTCATTGGATTTGCATGTGAGTCAGTGGTTGCCCAGCTCCATTGTGGGGGGCGACGGTAACCACGAATTTTTTATCCATCTCAGGAGGCCTGCATGAGCAAAGCCACAACCTCTCCTTTCAGTTTTGAATTTTTTCCACCCAAAACACCCGAGGGTGCGCAGAAGTTGGAACAAGTACGGCGTGATCTGTATGAGCTCAAGCCGCAGTTTTTCAGTGTCACCTATGGCGCGGGCGGTTCCACCCAAGACGGCACCTTGCAGCAAGTGCAAGCTATCTTGGCGGAAGGCCATGATGCTGCGCCCCATTTTTCCTGCATAGGCGCCACCCGCGAAAGCGTACGTGCGCAGTTGTCGCAGTTCAAAGCAGCAGGCATTCGTCGCATGGTGGCTTTGCGCGGCGACTTACCCAGTGGTCACGGCACGTTTGGCGAGTTTCGCTATGCCAGCGAGTTGGTCGAGTTCATTCGCACAGAAACCGGCGACCATTTCCATATAGAGGTGGGCTGCTATCCCGAAGTACATCCGCAGGCCAAGTCGCCTGAGGCGGATGTGCAGGCCTATGTGGCCAAGGTGAAGGCGGGTGCGAGTTCGGCCATCACCCAGTACTTCTACAACACCGACGCGTATTTCCGTTTTGTTGATGAAGCTTATAAATATGGCGCAGACATACCGGTGGTGCCTGGCATCATGCCCATCATCAGTTCAACCCAATTGATGCGCTTTTCTGATGCGTGTGGCGCAGAGATTCCTCGTTGGATTCGCTTGCGACTGCAGTCTTATGGCGATGACAGTGCATCCATCAAAGCGTTTGGTTTAGAGGTGGTGAATGATTTATGCGATCAACTGCTGACGGCAGGTGTGCCAGGCTTGCATTTCTACACCATGAACCAAAGCACCGCGGCCAAGCAAATTTGCCATCACTTGGCACACACCGTCTAGGTTTTAACGTTCGTCAAAGCTAAGCACCAATTTTGGTGTCAGCGCCCGGGCTTGGCAAGACAACACAAAGCCTTGCGCTATTTCTTCGCTGGTCAGTGTGAAGTTTTTGTGCATATGCACTTGTCCTTCCATGACCTTGGCGCGGCAGGTGCAGCAAACCCCATTGCGACATGAGTAAGGCAAGTCCAAACCCAGTTGCAAGCCTGCAGACAAAGGATTGTCATTGGCTGACATGGGCACGCTGTGACGCTTGCCGTTGCAGATGATGTGCAAGTCAATATCGCCGGTCTGGGTGGTTTGAGCCACAGTCGCAGGCTCGCGGGGTGTGCTGGCTTGTCCAAAGTGTTCGCTGTGAATGCGATCGTCTGACACACCTGCACGCTGCAAGCTTTGCACAGTCGCCTGCATCATGGCGGCAGGGCCGCAGACAAATACTTCGTCTATGTGCGCCACGGGCAATAAGCTGCTGGTCAGATGCGTCACTTTATCTTCATCGATGCGGCCTTGCAGCAAGGGGATGTCTTGCTCTTGTCTTGACAGCACATGCATCAAAGACAAGCGCTGTGGGTGGCGGTCTTTCAAGTCTTGCAGACTTTCATTGAACATCACGCTTTGCATGCGCTGGTTGCCATACACCAAGGTGTAGCGACTGTGGTCATTTGAAGCTAAACCAGTGGCTATCAAAGACAAAATGGGCGTGATGCCCGAGCCTGCGGCAAAGCACACGGTGTGATGGGCCTGCGGGTGAGTAGACACAAACCGACCCTCAGGCGGCATGGCCTCCAAGCTTTCGCCGACTTGCAGTTCGGTGTTAGCCCATACAGAAAAAACACCGCCGGCCACCGAGCGCACGCCTATCTCTATTTCTCCGGTTGCGAGAAGATGATGGGGCGTGCTGCAAACCGAGTAACTGCGCCGGGTGGAAACACCTGCAATGTCGGCTCTCACCACAAGGTATTGGCCGGCTTGAAATTCGAAAGTCTGTCGCAAGGCGAGGGGGACTTCTAAGGTGATGGCCCGGCCGTTCAGGCCCTCGCTGCGCAGGCGCACCACCTTGAGCGAATGGAAACGGGGGACTGTGTTCATGGTGTGATCAGTAGGGCTTGAAGTAATCGAAGGGTTCTTGGCAACTTAAACATTTGCACAATGCTTTGCAAGCGGTGGAGCCAAATGCCGAGGTGATGGTGGTGTTGCGCGACCCGCACAGCGGACACTCAATCACTTCAGTTGGCACACGGCGAATGAAATGCATGACTTGGCTGGTGTCTGGGCTTTGGCATTGGGGTGGGGCTATCCCATAGGCTTTGAGTTTTTCTCGTGCGCTGCTTGTCATCCAATCGGTGGTCCATGCAGGAGCGAGTTGGGTGCTGACATAGCCGGTCACGCCAAGTTGCTTCAAGGTGAGCAAAATATCGTCATGGATTTGTTCCATTGCAGGACAACCGCTGTAGGTAGGCGTGATCACCACCTCAACGCTGTTGGATACGATTTTGACGTCGCGCAAAATGCCCATCTCGCGCAAACTGACCACCGGTATCTCTGGGTCACAGAGCTGATCCAGCGCGCTATGCAGCGCGGCCATATCGATGTCCATTGATTGCATCACCACAACGCGTGGGGATGGGCCCGCGCCAAACCTTGCATTTCGCCCAAGAGGTAACTCATGTGCTCGGAATGGATGCCGTGGTTGCCACTCGGTATAAAGCCGCCATCCGCGGGACGCTTGAGGCTTGCTTGTTCAAGCACAGCGTTGATGAGCACATTCCATTCGTTTTGGAATTGCACATCTTGAAGTGACACACTTATGTGCAGGGCTGCTTCTTCATGCGCCAACGGTGCCCAAAACTCTTGCGTGTAGGGCATGAGGTGATCCACCGCCGCTTGCGCGCGCCGCTGCGACTCGCTGGTGCCGTCGCCCAAGCGAATCACCCAGTCTTGGGCATGCTGCCAGTGGTAGCGGGTTTCTTTGATGGCTTTGGCAGCAATCGCCGCAAGTTGGGGGTCATTGCCTTGCGTCAACCGTGTCCACATGCCCAGCGCCCATGCGGTGTATAAAAAATTGCGCACCAAGGTTGTCGCGAAATCACGGTCGCTACCGCCCCTTGCAGCCAAGGGCCCGTGGTGCGGTAACTCCAGCATCGTGAAGTTTCGAAATGCAGGCGCATCACGGAAATAAGCCAAGCTGTCCTCGGTGTGACCCTCGCCCATCAATTGCGCGGCATGCTGGTAAAGCAGCCGTGCTTGTCCAATCAAATCGAGGCTGTGGTTGGCCAAAGCGATGTCTTCTTCAAGCACGGGTGCATGGCCACACCATTCGGCATTGCGTTGCCCCAAGACCAAGGCGTTGTCCGCTAAATGCAAAACCAAAGGCAGTTGTGGCGCATGCATCACATATGCCCGACATCGTCGGGAATCTCATAAAAACTGGGATGACGAAAAATTTTGTCGCTGGCGGGTTCAAACAATGCAGCTTTGTCATGCGGTTCACTTGCGTGAATCTGCGCTGACGCTACCACCCACAAACTCACGCCTTCTTGGCGACGGGTGTAAACATCACGTGCCATTTGCATGGCATGCGAGGCATCGCTGGCATGCAAGCTGCCGCAATGGCGATGCTCCAAACCTTGTTTGCTGCGCACAAACACTTCCCACAGTGGCCACTCGGGGGCGGCATTGGCACTCACGCGGCTTCCTTGGTCTGCCGCGCTTGCTGTTTGTTCGCATGGGCCAAGGCGGCCTCGCGCACCCAAGCGCCATCGTCCCAAGCCTTGACTCGGGTGGCCAAACGCTCTTTGTTGCAGGGGCCCTTGCCATTCACCGTAGCCCAAAATTCATCCCAATCGATGGAGCCATAGTCATGGTGTTGGCGTTCTTCATTCCACTTCAAATCGGGGTCCGGCAAGCTCACGCCCAACGCCTTGGCTTGCGGCACGGTGGCGTCGATGAAGCTTTGGCGTAAATCGTCGTTGCTGATGCGCTTGATGCCCCAGCGCTTGCTTTGTTCCGAGTTGGGGCTGTCGCTGTCAGGCGGACCAAACATGGCCAAACATTTCCACCACCAGCGGTTGACAGCGTCTTGCACCATGGCTTGTTGCTCTGGGGTGCCTTGCATCATCACCATCAGCGACTCAAAACCTTGACGTTGGTGGAAAGACTCTTCTTTGCAAATGCGCACCATGGCACGCGCGTAAGGCCCATAAGAGCAGCGGCACAAAGGGATTTGGTTCATGATGGCGGCCCCATCGACCAACCAGCCAATCACGCCAACATCGGCCCAAGTGAGGGTGGGGTAATTGAAAATGGAGCTGTACTTGGCGCGTCCGGTGTGCAAGGCCTTCAGCATTTGGTCGCGACTGGTGCCCAGAGTTTCGGCAGCACTGTAAAGGTACAAACCATGACCACCTTCATCTTGCACCTTGGCAATCAGAATGGCTTTGCGCTTCAAGCTGGGTGCGCGGCTGATCCAGTTGCCCTCAGGCAGCATCCCTACAATTTCGCTGTGCGCGTGTTGGCTGATTTGACGCACCAAGGTCTTGCGGTAATGCGCAGGCATCCAATCGCGCGGCTCTATCTTGCCCTCGCGATTGATCGTGTCTTCAAATTGAGCTTGTTTATGCTCGTCAGCGCTTGCAACACGGGGCGTTGCAAGTTGAGGATGAATATCTAAGGCCTGTGTGTACATGGGCTGCTCCATTGCCCTGTATGCAGAGCAGTAGACACAGTATATCAATTAGCCAACCAAGCGGTCGGCTAACTGTTGGTAAGCGTAAAACCCGCTTGACTGTCTTGTCCCATGAGCTGCACCATTTGTGGCAGTGCCGCTTGCAAATCCTCTTGCAAGCTAAAGGGTGGATTGATAACCACCACGCCACTTTCAACCAAACCCAAACGTTTGACCGGGTCGCCTGTCACCGCTTCGGGCCGTTGCGCACCGGAGCGAATTCGTAAGGTGGCATGCAGCCAAGGACGATTCGATTGACGCGCCAAATTTGTTAAGTGTCTGGGCAGGCTGTGTGCCTGTGGGCGGGGAATGATGGGGTACCAAATCACAAAAGTGCCGGTTGCAAAACGCTGCAAACCTGTTGAAACGGCGACCACCACCCGTTCGTAGTCCAATTTGATTTCATAACTGGGGTCAATGAAAACCAAGCCTCGCCGTGTTGTGGGCGGCAGGTATTTAGGCAGCCCTAAAAAACCATCTTCATTCATGACCATGGTTTGCCGGCCCGCTTGCAAGGCTTCCACATTCGCCACCAAAGTGCGGATATCGGTGGGATGCAACTCGAACAATTTCAGTTTGTCTTGTTCACGCAACAGGTGATGGGCGATAAAGGGCGAGCCTGGGTAGTGCACCATGCCCCCTTGTGGGTTGAAGTGGTCAAGCACGGCGCGATAGGCAAGCAAAGCGGGCGCCATGGGACCGGCTAACTTGGATTTGTTGCGCAAAAGTGCTAACAAACCTTCTTGTGCTTCACCACTTTGCTTGGCGTCAGGGCTGTCAAGCTTGTACAAACCCGGTCCGCTGTGGGTATCAATCGCGGTGTAACCCACGTCTTTTTGTGCAAGATAGTTCATTGCGGATATCAGAACCGTGTGTTTTAAGACATCGGCATGGTTTCCAGCATGAAAGGCGTGACGGTAACTGAACATGCGCTATGGTAACTCGCAGACAAGCAATTACACAGAAGCAAGGTTGAAATGGCATAGAATGTCAGGCTTCGCAGCGAACAGGGCCCCGCGGCGAAGTTTTCATCCCCACCTAAGAGATTCCCAGCAGAGGAACACCGACCGTGGAAAAGGGCCCCACAACCCACTCTAGGAAACACATGTCCACTTTCAGCGCAAAACCCGCTGACGTGACGCATGAGTGGTTTGTGATTGACGCCACCGATAAGG
>CANLWQ010000099.1 GCA_947494405.1 Comamonadaceae bacterium
CAGCATGCTCAGCACTGATGCCGAGCCCATACAAGCGCTTGTCCAGCACGGTGGCATCAGTTTGTCCACCTTGTGTGCAGCCGTGGCAGTGGCGCATTGCTTAGATATTTCTGCAGACCTGATTCGCGCCGGATTGAAAAGTTTTTCTCAAAAAAGTGCTGCTGCATCCACCACAACCAAGGGGACTAGCCAGTGATAGAAGTCACACGTACGCGGGCCCTCAGAGGGCCCAATCTGTGGTCTCAACACACTTCAGTTGAGGCCTTGGTTCAATGTGATACCCAGCACAATATCGATTTACGTATCAGCGTCCCCGATTTTTCAAAGAGACTCAGGCATATCTTCCCGTCGGTCTACAGCATCTACAACAGTTCATCTGAGTCTGCCTATACCTTTGCCCATGCCCTAGAAGAAGTCACTTTGTCTTTGCAAATTGAAGCGGGTTGTCCGGTCACATTCAGCCGCACCACAGCCACGCCTTCAGAAGGTCTTTATCAAGTGGTGGTGCAGTACACGGTAGAGCAGGTGGGGCGATTGGCGATTGGCTATGCCCAAGAGTTGTTGATGGCCGCTTTGAACAACACCGATTTCCCTCTTGCCAAGATGATTGCCGAGTTGCGAGAGGTGGATGAAGATTTGCGTTTAGGCCCGTCAACTGCATCCATCGTGAACGCAGGTTTGAACAGGCATATTCCTTTTATTCGTTTGACCGAGGGCAGCTTGGTGCAACTGGGCTGGGGCAGCAAGCAGCGGCGTATTCAAGCTGCTGAAACCGATGCCAGCAGCGCCATCGCTGAATCCATTGCGCAAGACAAAGAGTTGACGAAAAAACTCTTCCGAATGGCTGGGCTGCCCGTGCCTGAAGGTCGCCCTGTGAAAGATGTGGATGATGCGTGGGCTGTGGCGCAAGAAATTGGTTTGCCGGTGGTGGTCAAGCCGCAAGACGGTAACCAAGGCAAAGGTGTGGCTGTCAATGTGAAAACCCGCGCTGAGCTTGAAGCTGCCTACGCCATCGCCTTGCGTTTTCGTGAGGACATCATGGTCGAGCGCTACTTGCCCGGCAGCGATTACCGCTTGCTGGTTATTGGCGACAAATTGGTGGCGGCTGCGCGCCGCGAACCCGCGCTGGTGGTGGGCGACGGCGTACACACTGTGCGAGAGCTGGTGGCTATCGTTAATGCCGATCCTTTGCGTGGTGAGGGGCACTCCTATCCTCTCACACGAATTCGCATCGATGAGGTAGCCATGTCTTGCTTGCAAGAACAAAACCTCGACGACAACAGCGTGCCGCCCAAAGGCATGCGCGTCATCATGCGCAACAACGCCAATTTATCTACTGGCGGCTCGGCCACCGACGTCACCGATGATGTGCATCCAGAAGTTGCCGCCAGTGCAGTCTTGGCCGCCCAAATGGTGGGATTGGACATATGCGGCGTCGATATTGTTTGCGAAACTATTTTGCGACCTTTAGAGGAGCAAAATGGCGGCATCATTGAAGTCAATGCTGCACCGGGTTTACGCATGCACCTCAGCCCCTCATTTGGCAAGGGACGCGAGGTAGGCAAGGCCGTGATTGCGCAAATGTTCCCTGAGGGAGAAAACGGGCGTATTCCTGTCGTGGCGGTTACCGGTACCAATGGCAAAACCACCACCGTGCGATTGATTGCGCATTTGCTTGCCTCCAGCGGTTTGCGCATGGGCATTGCCAATACCGATGGCGTTTATGCCAATGGCTACCAATTCGATTCCGGTGACTGCGCAGGTCCCCAAAGCGCGCTTCGCGTGCTGATGCACCCCAATGTCGATGCTGCTGTGCTTGAAACCGCACGTGGCGGCATATTGCGCGAAGGTTTGGCGTTTGACCGTTGTGAGGTTGCGGTGGTGACCAATATCGGCAGTGGCGACCATCTGGGTTTGAACTACATCTCCACCGTTGAAGATTTGGCTGTCCTCAAGCGTGTCATTGTGCGTAATGTTGACCCTGCAGGTATGGCGGTTCTCAATGCCGAAGACCCTTTGGTGGTTGCCATGGCAGCCAAATGCCCCAGCGCCGTCACCTTTTTTGCCTATGACGCCAAAGCCCCTGCCTTGGCCACCCACCGCGCCCAAGGCAAGCGTGTACTTTTTGTGGAAGACGGTCACATCATTGCGGCCGAAGGCAATTTCCACATGCGCATGCCTTTGTTGAACATACCTATTACTCACAACGGCGCTTTGCGGTTTCAGGTGGCCAATGTGATGGCTGCGCTGGCTGCTGGATGGGCATTGAAGCTGTCTTGGGAAGGCATGTCCCAAGCTTTAACCCACTTTGTCAGCGATGCCACCAATGTGCCCGGCCGTTTCAATGTGTTTGATTACAAACAAGCCAAAGTCATTGTTGACTTTGGTCACAATGCGGATGCGGTTAAAGCCATTGTCGAAGCTGTCCAAATCTTTCCTGCCCGTCGTCGCAGCTTGGTCATTTGTGGCACTGGAGACAGACGAGACGAAGATTTGCGCGCACTCACCCGTGGTGTGGGTCACGCATTCGATGATGTGATTCTTTTTGAAGATGCTTGTCAGCGCGGCCGCTCTGACGGCGAGGTGATTGCTTTGTTGCGCGAAGGCTTGCAAGGCGCGACCCGTGTTCAAAACATCGAAGATGTTTATGGTGAATTTAAAGCCATTGACCGCGCCTTGGAAAATTTACAAGCTGGCGATGTGTGCCTCATTTTGATAGACCAAATTCAAGAATCCATGGCGCATGTGCAAATGCGCATGAATGAAACATCCACCTCTGTCAAAGCCTAAACTTTTCATGCCGGCCCATCAACCTTTAAGCTTGAAACATATGGTTTTGGGTATGGGCTTGGCCTTGTGCGCCGTTTGCAGCGCAGCAACCCTGGACTCGCGCCTTCAATGCAAGCTTTTTGCGGGTGGGGAAGACCACCAGTTTGTTTTTGTACCCACATCTCAGCCTTACAAGGCCAAGCCTGTTGATCTTGAGCGCTTTCGTTTCAAAGCGATTGTGGCTGCCAATGCAGAGCACATTGAAAACATCAAAATAACCGTTTCCTATCGCACCGAAAAGCAAGCCCTGATTCTTCAGCAAGCCACCTATTTGCCGCCGTTTGTTTCGCACCAGAGTTTGACCGGCAGACAGCAGCTGTACTCCCCCAATTTGGGCCGAGAACTCATTTATGAATGCACCATGTTGACGGCGCCATGATCAATCAATTAAGAACATTCTTTTGCTTGGTGTTGATAGGCATTGCAGCTTGTGTTGGCGATGTGCTGGCTCAGGATGATGATGTGTCTGTGGTGTTTGTGGGCGATTTGATGCTGGCCGATTTACCCGGTCAGCGCATCAAGCAGGGACACAATCCATTCAAGCCGTTTGCATCTGTTTTGAATAAGAGCGATATACGCATAGGCAACTTGGAATGTGTGATTTCCAACATTGGCACAGCCGAGGACAAACCTTTTACTTTCAGGGCCCATCCTCGCGTGCTGAAGTTATTGAAGAAACATTTTGATGCAGTCTCTTTGGCCAACAACCACACCGGCGATTTCGGTCATGCTGCCTTTGACCAAATGCTTGGTTTTTTGACCCAAGCCAAGATGCCTTTTTTTGGAGGTGGGCGAGATTTGCATCAGGCACATCAGCCCTTGCTTTTTCAGCGCAAGGGAATCACCATTGCCGTGCTGGGCTATAACGAATTTTTCCCCCGCAGTTTCGAGGCCGATGTCGATCGTCCCGGCTCGGCTTGGAGCGATGACGAGCAAGTGGTCGCCGATATCAAAGCTGCCCGTGAAGTTCACCACGCCGATGTGGTGATTCCTTTCATGCACTGGGGTGTTGAAGATGAGCCTTTAGCCACCACGCGTCAGCAAAGCTTGGCCAAGCGCATGATCGATGCAGGCGCGGACGCGGTGGTGGGCTCTCATCCGCATGTGACCCAAAACATTGAGTTGTACAAAGGCCGCCCAATTGTTTACAGCTTGGGCAACTTTGTGTTTGATGGCTACAGCAGTGTGGAAAACACCACTGGCTGGGCTTTGCAGTTAGACGTCAACCGCACAGGCGTTAGACAAGCGCGTATCCATGTGGCGCGCATTGATCGCTACGGTACACCGCACCCTTCACGCAAAGACGCTGGCCAGTGCTGGCAGCACGGCGAATCCAGCTTTGCAGACTGCCGTCCTTAGCTGAATAAATTCTTCAGCTTGTCGGCCCAACCGGCTTCGGAAGGCTTGTGTTTAGCGCCGCCTTTTTTCAGTGACTCATCCAACTCTTTAAGCAATTTGCGTTGAGGCTCAGAGAGCTTCACCGGTGTCTCTACGGTGATGTGGCAGTACAAGTCGCCAGGAAAACTGGAACGCACACCTTTGATGCCTCTGCCGCGCAGGCGAAATTGTTTGCCGGTTTGCGTGCCTTCGGGTAAATCGATGGCCGCTTCGCCCGTGAGTGTGGGGACAGCGATTTCACCACCCAAGGCTGCGGTGGTGAAACTGATGGGCACGGCGCAATGCAAGTCGTCGCCGTCGCGTTGAAACACATCGTGTTTTTGCAAACGAATTTCGATGAACAAATCGCCGTTGGGTCCACCGTTGGTGCCGGGTTCGCCGTTGCCGCTGCTGCGAATGCGCATGCCGTCGTCAATGCCTGCGGGGATTTTGATTTCAAGTGTTTTTTGTTTTTTGACTTTGCCTTGACCGTGGCAAGGTGTGCAGGGGTCGGTAATGGTTTTACCGCTGCCGCGGCAATGCGGGCAGGTTTGTTGCACGCTGAAAAAACCTTGGCGCATTTGCACCACACCTTGGCCTTGGCAGGTCGCGCAGGTTTTGACCGAGGTGCCGGGCTTGGCACCCGTGCCTTCACATGTGCTGCATTCTTCAAAACTGGGGATGCGAATTTGGGACTCTTTGCCCACTGCCGCTTCTTCCAGTGTGATGTCCATGGCGTAGCTGAGGTCGTTGCCTCGGAAGACTTGCTTGCCGCCCGCGCCTTGCTGGCGACGGGTTTGACCAAAAATGTCTCCAAAGATGTCGCCAAACGACTCGCCAAAACCACCAAAGCCGGCCGCGCCGCCTGGACCGCCACGCATATTGGGGTCTACACCTGCATGGCCAAACTGGTCGTAAGCCGCACGCTTTTCAGCGTCTGAAAGCATTTCATAGGCTTCTTTAGCCTCTTTGAATTTCACCTCTGCGGTGGCGTCACCTTGGTTGCGGTCAGGGTGGAATTTCATCGCCAATTTACGGTAAGACTTTTTAATCTCTTCGTCGCTGGCGTTTTTGGGTACACCCAATATTTCGTAGAAGTCGCGTTTGGTAGCCATGTTTGTATTTGAGGGTGTTGAATGTACCAACGCCGCGCAGCCTCTTCAGGCTATGCGCGGCGCAGCGGGTGGAGAAGGATCAGCCTTTTTTCACTTCCTTGACTTCAGCATCGACCACATTATCGTCGTCGGGTTTTTGGTTTCCGTCGGATGCTGCACCGCTGGCTGCCGCTGCTTGTTGCGCTTGCATATCGGCATACACCATCTCGCCTAATTTTTGCGCAACCGTCATCAGTGCCTCGGTCTTGGCCAAGATGTGGTCTTTGTCCTCGCCCTTCAAAGCCTCTTCGACTTCTTTCACAGCGGCTTCGATTTTTTCTTTGTCGCCAGCTTCAACTTTGTCGGCGTGATCAACCAAGCTCTTCTTAACGCTGTGCACCGAGGCATCGGCGTTGTTACGCGCTTGGATCATTTCCAGTTTTTTCTTGTCTTCGGAGGCGTTGAGTTCGGCGTCTTTGACCATTTGCTGAATCTCAGCTTCACTCAAACCTGAGTTGGCTTTGATGGTGATTTTGTTTTCTTTACCCGTGGCTTTGTCCTTGGCACCCACATGCAAAATGCCGTTGGCGTCAATGTCAAAAGACACTTCAATTTGCGGCGTGCCGCGAGCTGCAGGCGGGATGCCCTCAAGGTTGAATTCGCCAAGTGATTTGTTGCCAGAGGCCATTTCGCGTTCGCCCTGAAACACCTTGATGGTCACCGCGGGCTGGTTGTCGTCAGCGGTGGAGAAGGTCTGCGCGAACTTGGTGGGAATGGTGGTGTTTTTCGCGATCATCTTGGTCATCACGCCGCCCAAGGTTTCTATACCCAAAGACAAGGGTGTGACGTCTAACAACAGCACGTCTTTGCGGTCGCCAGACAGCACTTGACCTTGAATGGCTGCACCCACGGCCACAGCCTCGTCTGGGTTGACGTCGCGGCGCGGTTCTTGGCCAAAGAATTCTTTGACCTTTTCTTGCACCTTGGGCATGCGGGTCATACCGCCAACCAAGATCACATCGTCGATATCACCCACCGACACGCCCGCGTCTTTAATGGCGGTACGGCAAGGCGCAATGGTGCGCTCAATCAATTCATCGACCAAGCTCTCTAGCTTGGCGCGGTTGAGTTTGATGTTCAGGTGTTTCGGGCCTGAAGCGTCAGCCGTGACATACGGCAAATTGATGTCGGTGCCGGTGGCGGAAGAGAGCTCGATCTTGGCTTTTTCAGCGGCTTCTTTGAGGCGCTGCAATGCCAATACGTCTTTGGATAAATCGACACCAGAGTCTTTCTTGAACTCGGCGATGATGAAGTCGATGATGCGTTGGTCGAAATCTTCGCCGCCCAAGAAGGTGTCGCCATTGGTGGACAGCACTTCAAACTGCTTTTCGCCATCGACGTCGGCGATCTCAATGATGGACACGTCAAACGTGCCGCCGCCCAAGTCGTAGACGGCAATTTTGCGGTCGCCTTTTTCGGTTTTGTCCAAACCGAAAGCCAAAGCCGCTGCGGTAGGTTCGTTGATGATGCGCTTGACATCCAAGCCGGCAATACGGCCAGCGTCCTTGGTGGCTTGGCGTTGGCTGTCGTTGAAATAAGCCGGCACAGTGATAACTGCCTCGGTGACTTCTTCGCCCAGATAGTCCTCGGCGGTCTTCTTCATTTTGCGAAGAACTTCAGCGCTGATTTGCGGAGGGGCCATTTTTTGCCCACGCACTTCCACCCATGCGTCGCCGTTGTCTGCCTTGGCAATGGTGTAGGGCATTAAATTGATGTCTTTTTGCACTTCTTTTTCATCAAACTTGCGGCCAATCAGGCGCTTGACGGCATACAGCGTGTTGCGCGGATTGGTGACGGCTTGGCGCTTGGCGGAAGCGCCAACCAAAATTTCGCCGTCCTCTTGGTACGCAATGATGGATGGTGTGGTGCGAGCACCTTCGGCGTTTTCAATCACCTTGGTGGTGTTGCCTTCCATGATGGCCACGCATGAGTTGGTGGTGCC
>CANLWQ010000100.1 GCA_947494405.1 Comamonadaceae bacterium
ACATCTAAAGTGTTTACGCCTATAGAGCCAGTTGAACCCAAAACTGTCAGCATTTATGTCATAGCTTTCATAACAAAGCCAACATGACCGCCAAGGGCAGAGTTGGCAAAATTGCGTCTATGCGATCCAGTATGCCACCGTGGCCTGGTAGCAATTGACTGCTGTCTTTGGCGCCGGCACTGCGCTTTACCAAGGACTCAATCAAGTCCCCAACTACGCTCATCATCACCAAAAATATCAAACCCAGAATGAAAACAACAAAGCCATGGGCATACAGTCGATCAAATAAGCTTTGAGAAGGCAGAGAAAAATACTCAACCGCTGCCAACCAAATAAACCCGATAGAAAACACACCCAGCATGGCACCCCCCACACCCTCCCAAGTTTTTCCAGGGCTTATTTCAGGCGCTAGCTTGTGCCGTCCCCAAGCTTTGCCCGAAAAGTAGGCTGCTATGTCTGCCATCCACACCACCAAAAGAGACGATAGCAAGAAATCAATACCAAAAGTTTTGGACACCACCAAAGCCAGCCATGTGCAACATAAGACCACGGCACCAATTGCAAGCCTCAATAATGCAGGAATTCGGGTCCACCTCGTCACTCCCCCCGCCAATAAATAAGCCCCCAACAAAACCCACACTGCGCCAACCATCAACCAAAAAACGCGATCGAAAAAAAACAGTAATTTAAATTGCCAGACGCAAGCACAAAACGCGGCACAGACAGCGGTCATCCATAGAGCTTTGTAGCGACTGAGGCTATTGAGTCTGCCCCACTCCCAAGCAGCCGCACTGATTAAAACCAATCCAGCTAAAGCCGTCCAAAAGATATCAGGGTGTAAGACCGCTGGGAATAAAAATCCTAATAAGACCAAGGCGGTAATGATGCGTTGCTTAAGCATGCAAAGTCATCTCTTAGACCGCCATGATTTCTTGTTCTTTCGCTGCCATCAGTTTGTCGATATCAACAATATGTTTATCGGTGACCTTTTGAATGTCTGCTTCGGCGCGCTTTTGGTCGTCTTCAGAAGCCAGTTTGTCTTTCACCAACTTTTTAACGGATTCATTTCCATCGCGGCGTAAATTTCGAATAGCCACTTTGGCGTTTTCACCTTCGGTTCTAACCACCTTGGTCATCTCTTTGCGACGCTCCTCCGACATGGGCGGCATTGGAACGCGAATCAAGTCACCCATAGATGCGGGATTCAAGCCCAGATCGCTTTCACGAATCGCTTTTTCAATCTTGGGACCCAGTCCCTTTTCCCAAGGCTGAACGCTGATGGTGCGCGCATCCAATAAAGAGATATTGGCAAGCTGAGACAGGGGTGTAGGGTTACCGTAATACTCAACCATCACGTGGTCCAGCAGGCCTGGGTTGGCCCGCCCTGAGCGTATTTTGGACAAGCTGTTGCTAAAAGCAGCAATCGATTGATCCATTTTGCTTTCTATGTTTTTCTTAATCTCTGCAATAGCCATCTTCTTCCTCTTTCAGATTGACAGACTTCAGGCAAACACCAGAGTGCCCTCGTCCTCGCCCATGACCACGCGCTTCAATGCGCCGTGTTTAAAAATTGAAAAAACAGTGATTGGGAGTTTTTGATCACGACACAAGGCAAAAGCAGTGGCATCCATGATGCCTAAATTGCCTTGAATGGCTTGGTCAAAACTGATTTTTGTGTAACGGGTGGCCGTTGCATCTTTGTGCGGGTCTGAAGTGTAAACACCATCGACCTTGGTGGCTTTCAGAACCATTTCCGCACCAATTTCTGCGCCGCGTAACGCCGCGGCTGTGTCGGTAGTGAAAAAGGGGTTGCCTGTGCCTGCGGCAAAAACCACTACTTTGCCCTCTTCTAGGTATTGCAAAGCTTTGGGTCGCACGTAAGGTTCAACCACTTGCTCAATGCCAATGGCCGACATCACGCGGGCAATAAGACCTGCCTTGTTCATCGTGTCAGCCAAGGCTAAAGCATTCATCACCGTCGCCAACATGCCCATGTAATCGGCAGTGGCTCGGTCCATACCCACAGAACCTCCAGCAACGCCTCGGAAAATATTACCGCCACCAATCACAACCGCTACTTCAACCCCAAGACGTGTGATTTCGGCTATCTCTTCAACCATGCGAACGATGGTGGCTCTGTTGATACCAAAAGCGTCGTCACCCATCAAAGCCTCGCCCGACAACTTAAGCAATATTCGCTTATAGGCTGGTTTTTTTAAAGTCATTCAGGCCTCCAATGGTGTGAGAGTTTAACGAGTTGGGCACAGGTAAAAGAAAGGGGACTTTCGTCCCCTTTGTTTTCATCATCAAGTTGATTGTTTTGCTGCGGCTACTTGAGCTGCCACCTCGGCAGCAAAGTCATCGACTTTGCGCTCAATACCCTCCCCAACCACATACATCGTGAATGAATTGACCGTGGTTTTAACCGCTTGAAGCATTTGAGCGACGGTTTGTTTGTCGTTCTTCACAAAGGGCTGGTCAAACAAAGAAACTTCCTTGAGGTACTTTTGAACCGCACCTTCAATCATTTTTGCAGCAATGTCAGCGGGCTTGCCTGATTCAGCAGCCTTGGCCGTCGCAACCGAGCGCTCGCGTTCTATCAGTTCGGCAGGCACATCTGCGCTGGTCAAGGAGACCGGTTTCATGGCGGCCACATGCATGGCGACATCACGTGCTGCGCCTTCGTCCCCTGTGTATTCAACCACCACACCGATACGCGTTCCGTGCAAATAGGATGTCAGTGCAGAGCCGCCATTGAAAAGCTTGAAGCGACGAAAACTCATGTTTTCACCAATCTTGCCAATCAGTCCTTTTCGCACATCTTCAAGAGTAGGACCAAAACCGTCTTGGGTGTAAGGCAAAGCGCCAAGGGCTTCAATATCCGCAGGCTTGTGAAGTGCCGCCAATTGGGCTGCAGCTTGTGTCAAAGCCAAGAAACTGTCATTTTTTGTCACAAAGTCAGTTTCGCAATTGACCTCAAGCAACGCGCCCGATTGGCCATCGATAAAGCTGCTGACAACGCCTTCAGCAGTTACTCGTGCTGCAGCCTTGCTGGCTTTGCTGCCCAACTTAACCCGTAACAACTCTTCCGCTTTAACCATATCGCCTTCAGCTTCGCTCAAGGCTTTTTTGCACTCCATCATGGGTGCATCGGTTTTGGCTCGCAGTTCAGCGACCATGCTTGCAGTAATTGCTGCCATAAAAACTCCTGTTAAATCAATGTAGGTGTGTGTGTTGCGAAAAAGGGGCCTCTTAAGCCCCTTTTAAATGGATGAGTGAGATTTAAGCTTGAGCGGAATTTTCCACTTCGACAAACTCATCAGAGTCTTCACTCACAGCTTTAATCACATCGCTGACAGCATTGGCACGACCTTCCAAAATCGCGTCTGCAATACCACGGGCATAAAGCGTCACAGCCTTGGACGAGTCATCATTGCCGGGAATCACGTAATCGATACCTTCAGGGGAGTGGTTAGAGTCAACCACGCCAATCAAAGGAATACCGAGCTTTTTGGCTTCGGCAATGGCAATTTTGTGAAAACCCACATCAATCACAAAAATCGCATCAGGCAAAGTGGCCATGTCTTGGATGCCACCAATGTCTTTTTCGAGTTTTTCAAGTTCGCGCATGAACACCAATTGTTCTTTTTTCGACATGGCCTCAAGGCCCACCTCTTGTTGAACTTTCATGTCTTTCAAACGCTTGATAGACGTTTTGACAGTTTTGAAGTTGGTCAACATGCCGCCCAACCAGCGTTGGTCCACGAAAGGAACAGACGCCCTTTTGGCTTCGGAAGAAATGATTTCACGGGCTTGGCGTTTGGTGCCGACCATCAAAATGGTGCCGCGGTTTGCCGCCAATTGCTTGGCAAACTTCATCGCGTCTTGGAACATGGGCAATGTTTTTTCCAAGTTGATGATGTGAATTTTGTTGCGATGACCGAAAATAAAAGGGGCCATCTTGGGGTTCCAGAAGCGGGTTTGGTGACCGAAATGGACACCGGCTTCCAGCATTTCGCGCATGGATGTAGACATAAATAAACTCCAAAGGTTAAGTCTGAGCCAGTTCTTTATTGCCACAACTTAAGTATTAAGCTGAACAACACCTTGTGGGAACTGGTTTGGGATTTGCTTCTTGCAAGAGACCTTGCAATTCAAAAGCAATATGATTTTAGCATACAGGTATGCGCCAAAGCCATGGGTATTGTTAGCCGCGCCCCACGAATGGCATATTGGTCGCCATCACAGTGTGAAAAAGCACATTCGCAGTTAAAGGCAAGTTAGCCATGTAAAGAATGGACTCCCCCACATGCTTGACATCCATCAGTGGTTCTTTGGCAATTTCACCATTGGCCTGCAAAATGCCTGTGGCCATTTTGGCAACCATGTCAGTCGCTGCGTTGCCAATATCAATTTGTCCAACTGCGATGCCATATTTGCGACCATCAAGAGACGCTGTTTTGGTCAAGCCCGTGACTGCATGTTTGGTCGCGGTGTATGCAATGGAATTCGGTCGCGGGGTGTATGCAGAAATAGACCCATTGTTGATGATTCTTCCGCCTTGAGGGGTTTGTGATTTCATCGCAATGAAAGCTTGTTGTAAACAGTAAAACATGCCGTTGAGATTGATATCAACCACATTGCGCCATTGCTCCACGCTTAACTCTTCCAAAGGAACGCCAGGGGCACTTACGCCTGCATTGTTAAAAAGTAAATCGACACGTCCCCATTGACTGAGCACTTTGGCAAAGAGGGTTTTAACAGCGTGCGGGTCAGCCACATCGGCCGACAGTGGCAAACAAGCCGCGGGTGACGGGGCTGAATGCGCGACTTCTTCCAAAATTTGCAAACGTCTACCCACCAAGGCAACGCGCCAACCATCTGCCAACAAAGCCAAAGCAGCTGCTTTGCCAATACCGGTACCTGCACCCGTGACTATGGCTATTTTGGAATGGGACATACAAGAATCTCCTTTATGTGCTTTTCAACGGCGACTTTTTGTTTTTTTCTTGGCGTTGGTTGCATTTTTTTTGACCGCCGCTTTGACGCCTTGGGGCACAGATTTTGCGACATTTTTAACAGCGCTTTTGCTGCTTCGGCTTGGAGATCGCCCCGACTTACCAGGGGGTGATGAATTGCCACGCAAAGGCTTGTCCAACGCAGCAGCACCCTCCTCTTGAACCCAACGAAAGTCGATTTTCCGACCGTCAAGATCGACCCGACTGACTTGAACCCTGACCCTAGCGCCTACGCTGTAGCGAATTCCGGTGCGCTCACCACGCAACTCTTGACGGGTTTCATCAAACTTGAAATAGTCGCCGCCCAGCTCGGTGATGTGAACCAAGCCCTCTACATACATGGCGTCCAAGGTGACGAAAACACCAAACGCGGTGACGCCGGAGACGGTTCCGCTGAAATCTTCACCCAAATGCTCGCGCATGTACTGGCATTTGAGCCATGCCTCGACATCGCGGCTGGCCTCGTCTGCACGCCGTTCATTGGCACTGCAATGCAGGCCTGCGGCCTCCCACGCTTGCTGCTCTGCAGATGGTTTGTGCACAACGGCTGAAGATTTTTCTTTTAACCGTGCTTGTGCAGCCAAACGTCTGGCCAACTTCACATGCGCTTCACCCGGAAGAGGCAGGCCAGGTAATTGGTAGCGACGCCCCGTCAAAATAGAGCGAATGACTCGGTGAACCAATAGGTCGGGATAGCGTCGAATCGGGCTGGTGAAATGGGTGTAAGCAGGATAAGCCAAGCCAAAGTGCCCACTGTTCATGGGTGTGTAAATGGCCTGCTGCATAGAGCGCAACAACATGGAATGAATTTGCTGCGCGTCGGGTCGCTCTTTGCTGGCTTGCGCAATCGCTTGGTACTGACCCGGCGTGGGGTTTTCACTCAAGGTGGAGGGAACACCCATGGCCTTGAGGTAGTTGCGCAAGGTTTCTCGTTTTTCAGGCGTAGGGCCTTCGTGCACACGAAAAACAGCTGGGTGTTTGGCTTGCAAAATAAAATCGGCGCTGCACACATTGGCCGCCAACATAGCTTCTTCAATCAAACGGTGAGCTTCGGTGCGAACTCTGGGAACAATCTTTTCAATTCGACCACTGTCATCGCAAATGATTTGGGTTTCGGTTGTTTCAAAATCGACAGCGCCGCGCTTTTCCCGGCCCTTGAGTAAAGACCTGTACACATCATGCAAATGAATCAGGTCTTGGACTCTGTCTTTGTATTTGGCTGCTTGGGGTCCTCGGGTATTGGACAAAATAGCAGCTACATCGGTATAGGTAAAACGCGCATGACTGTGCATCACCGCTTGGTAAAACTGGTAGGCATGAACTTGGCCCTCCTCATCAACCAGCATGTCGCACACCATGCAAAGACGGTCGACCAAGGGATTGAGTGAGCACAAGCCATTGGATAATTTTTCCGGCAGCATGGGAATCACGCGCCTGGGGAAATAAACGCTGGTTGCCCGCTCATAGGCATCTATATCGATAGCACTACCTGTTTCAACGTAATGGCCCACATCGGCAATTGCCACCAGCAAGCGCCATCCTTTTTGCTTGCCAAACGTAGCGGGCTCACAGTAAACGGCATCGTCAAAATCGCGTGCATCTTCGCCATCGATAGTGACAAGCGCAATGTCGCGCAGATCGACACGGTCAACCAAGTCTTTGGCCCTGACCTTCACGGGTAAGTCAGCAGCCTGTGCAAGACAAGCAGAAGAAAATTGATGAGGTACGCTGTATTTGCGAACCGCAATTTCAATCTCCATTCCTGCATCATCCATTTCACCCAAAACTTCTTTGACGCGACCGACGGGCTGACCAAACAAGCTGGGCACCTCAGTCAATTCGACAACAACGACTTGACCGACTTGGGCATTGCCTGTCGCACCTTTGGGAACCAGAATGTCTTGGCCATAGCGTCGGTCTTCAGGCGCCACCAACCACACACCGCTTTCTTGTAACAAGCGTCCAATGATGGGTTGCTGAGGCCTGTCTAGGATTTCGACTATGCGCGCCTCGGGTCGCCCTTTGCGATCGAAACGCGTGACGCGTGCAATGACACGGTCTCGGTGAATGACAGCGCGCATTTCATTGGGAGGCAAATACACATCCGATTGACCATCATCGCGCTGTACAAAGCCATGGCCGTCACGGTGTCCCTCTACTGTTCCCTCGAAGGTTTCGAGGAGACCAGCGCTTGGAGTTGATTTTTGTTTGATAGAATCCTCTGCTTTCCTGAA
>CANLWQ010000101.1 GCA_947494405.1 Comamonadaceae bacterium
GGTTCACGCAACACATTGACGTTGTAGCCGTCTAAAAACGGCAAAACCAAGCCATGGATTTTGTCGGCGGCTGAGCCGTAGTATTCGAAATAACGCGCCAGCACAGTGATGTCGGTGCGGGCGGTGGTCATGGGCTTGCCTGTATCCTTGGCCTCCAGCAAACTGAGTTCGGTGTGGTTGGCTAATACTTTTTCGCCCAACTTCATCAGCAAACGCCCGCGCTCAAGCGCCGTCATTTTTCCCCATGGACCGTCCAGCGCCGCATTGGCGGCACGCACGGCCGCATCCACATCGGCTGCTTCACCTCGGGGAATGGTTTCAAATTTCAAACCATCTACGGGTGACAGAACATCCAAGGTTTTGCCCGATGCAGCCGCAACCGACTGCCCATTGATCAACATCTTCGCCATTCTTGTTCCTATCGCATTTAAGTTTGCTTGTGCTTCAGATGGCCCCTTGGGCCTTCATCGCAGCCATGTCTTCGGGGCTGATGCCACATTCTTGCAAGATGGCCTGTGTGTGCTGACCCACAGCAGGAATGCCATCCATGCGGGCGCTGTATGCACTGTTCACCCCGGGCGGTAACAGCGTGCTGAGCGGCCCCGCTGGTGAAGCCACATCTTGCCAGCGCTTGCGTGCACTCAGTTGCGGGTGGTCCCACAGCTGCGCCATGGTGTTCATTCGAGCGTGGGCTATCTTGGCTTCATCTAAGCGCGCTTCAACCGCCGTGATGCTTAAAGCGGCAAAGCATTGGTCTATCAAAGTTTTAAGCGCCTCGCGGTGCAGATGGCGTTGGCTGTTGGTGTTGAAGCGCTGGTCTTGTGCAAGGCCTGCGTCAAGCAACACTTTCTCGCAAAACATCAGCCACTCGCGTTCGTTTTGCAGTCCCAGCATGATGGTGTTGCCGTCGCCCACAGGAAAAGGCCCATAGGGGTAGATGGTGGCGTGTGAAGCGCCTGAACGCGCAGGCGGCTCGGCATCTTTGTAGGCATAGTAAAGCGGAAAGCTCATCCATTCTGAGAGCGACTCCAGCATGGAGACATCAATATGCGAGCCCTCACCGGTTTTCTCACGCAACAACAAGGCCGACAAAATATGGGTGTAGGCATACATGCCTGCGGCAATGTCTGCAATAGAGCAACCCGCCTTGGAAGGGGTGTCGGGCGTGCCTGTGACAGACAAAAATCCTGCTTCGCTTTGTATGAGCAGGTCGTAAGCTTTTTTGTCTCGGTAAGGGCCGTCGTTGCCGTAGCCAGAGATGTCGCACACCACCAACTTGGGGTTAAGGGTTTGAAGTTGCTCGAACGACAGCCCTAAACGGGCCGCCGCGCCTGGGGCTAAATTTTGTACAAACACATCTGCGGTTTTCAAAAGCGTCAGCAACACTTGCATGGATGTTTCATGCTTAATGTCCAGTGTCAGGCTTTCCTTGGATCGGTTGGTCCAGACAAAATGCGAAGACAAACCGTCTACCCGTTGGTCGTAGTTTCTGGCAAAGTCGCCCACTTCGGGTCGCTCGATTTTGATGACCCGTGCGCCTAAATCGGCGAGTTGGCGGGTACAAAAAGGCGCGGCAATCGCATGCTCTAGCGACACAACCGTGATGTGGTCTAAGGGTCTGATCATGGCCAACAACTAAAAAGAGCGCGGCAAGCCCAGCACATGCTCTGCCATATAGGCATAAATCAAGTTAGTGGAAATCGGGGCGACTTGGTACAAGCGGGTTTCTCTGAATTTTCTTTCCACATCATATTCGCTGGCAAAGCCAAAACCCCCAAGGGTTTGCATGCACACATTGGCGGCCTCCCAAGAGGCTTTGGCAGCCAAATATTTAGACATATTCGCTTGCGCGCCACAAGGTTGGTGCGCATCAAAAAGCTCGCATGCCTTCCAGCGCATCAGGTTGGCGGCTTCGGTTTCCATGTAAGCATCAGCTATGGGGAACTGCACGCCTTGGTTTTGGCCTATGGGTCGCCCAAACACCACGCGATCGCTGGCATAGCTTCTGGCGCGGTCTATGAACCAATACGCGTCACCAATGCATTCGGCAGCAATCAATATGCGCTCGGCATTCAAGCCATCCAAAATATATGAAAAGCCCTTGCCTTCCTCGCCAATCAAGTTGTCTGCCGGAATTTCCAGTTGATCGAAAAACACTTCATTGGTTTCATGGTTGACCATATTGCGTATAGGTTTGAGCGTCATGCCCTGGGCCAAAGCCGCGTTCACATCCACAATGAAAATCGACATGCCTTCGCTTTTGCGCTTGACTTGACTCAAGGGCGTGGTGCGTGCCAACAAGATCATGAAATCGGAATGCTGCACCCTTGAAATCCATACCTTTTGGCCATTGACAACATAGCTGTCGCCTTGCTTGACTGCCGTTGTTTTGAGTTGCGTGGTGTCTGTGCCGGTGGTGGGTTCGGTCACCGCCATGGATTGCAGTCGCCACTCGCCGCTGGCAATCTTGGGAAGGTAATGGCTTTTTTGCTGATCAGAACCATGGCGCAGCAAGGTACCCATGTTGTACATCTGTCCGTGGCAAGAACCCGCATTGCCACCGCTGAGATTGATTTCTTCCATGATGACCGAGGCCTGCGCCAAACCCAACCCAGAGCCACCATACTGCGTGGGTATCAACGCGGCCAACCAACCCGCTTGCGTCAATGCGTCCACAAAAGCTTCGGGGTAAGCGCGTTGCTCATCGATGTTTTGCCAATAAGTGGAATCAAAGTCAGCGCACAAGGCCCTGACGGCGTCGCGCAATTCTTGGTACTCGTCAGGTGGAGGCAGAGTGGTTTTCATAGGCCTATGCTAATTCAGCATCGGCTTGCATGGTCAGCCAATCATCATGGTCTTGCGCCCACAAGCGACAGTGCTGACCGTCTATGGCCATTTGTGCATTCAGGCGCATGCGCCGCTGATCTTGGCACTCAAAAATCGGTCGCACGGCTTTGAATGAAAAACGCTTAACAGCTCTGTCTGTGTGACTGCGAAGCAAGTCGAGCAACAACGTAGCCATCAAAGGGCCATGCACAACCAAGCCGGGATAGCCTTCAACCGCGCTTGCATACTGGCGGTCGTAGTGGATGCGGTGGGCATTGAAGGTGAGCGCCGAATAACGAAACAACAAAACCTCGTCTGGCACGACATCACGACTCCACACCTCGGCTTCACCATTGCCAGTTTCTTGCATGATGTGGGCTCCCACTGGCGGCAAAGGCTTGTCTGTGGGTGATGGCATGGAGCGGTAAACAATGTCGTGTGTCTCGCTTAAACACAAGCCTTGCGGGCCACGGTATTGGTGCTCTACACACACAAACACCAAGTCACCACCGCGTCCTTTTTTAGGTGTGATGGATTGAATACGCGAAGTGCGGGTAAGCGTATCGCCTACAAGAATGGGGACAAAAAACTCCAGACTGCCACCCGCCCACATGCGCCTAGGCAGTGGCACAGGAGGCAAGAAACCGCCGCGCTTGGGGTGTCCATCCTCGCCCAGTTCCGATTGCTTGGCAGCAGGCAAAAAATACAGCCAATGCCACAAAGGCGGCAAGGGGTCACCTGTCTGCAAAGCGTTGTCGCGGTTGAGCAGCGCAGACATAGACTGCACAGGTGCAGCCGTGATGGTGTCTTGGCGGGTTTCTTGTTTGCCCACCCAAGCATCAAGATTTGCAGTGTCAAGTTCAGTCACCATCATTTCTCCCAAAGTAGAGACGAATTAAAACACCGAGTGATCACCCAATTGCACATCGGCTTGGCCTGCCAGCAATTGGTCGTAATGCGCAAACAGGGTTTGTGTGCCAAATGAAGGTGTGGCTTGGGCGTCATAACGCGAGCCTTGCGCGTCCCATACCAGCATGGATTCGGTGGCGTAATAGCGCCCAATGCGAGCGAGTTCGGCTTTAGCCGCCAGCGGTGGAACAAACCACGCCAATGTTTGCAAGACGCGAATGATGATATCCAACAGCGCCACCGGAACATGTTTGTACTTGGGGGTTTTACCCAGGGCGTTGAATAAATACTCGCCCTGCTGCAAAGGCGTGATGGCCTCGCCGGGGCCGCCTATGGGTAGGATTGTGTTGTGCTTGGATTCGTCGCTGAGACAAAGCGCAATGAACATGCCCAGATCGTGATCGCTAATGGGTTTGCAAGCGGTCAGTTGGCCATCGGCAAACAACAAGAACGGTTTGTTTTGTTTGAGCCGCTTGATTTGTCCCGACAACGATTTGAAAAAAGCCGTGGGGCGAACAATGGAATAGATCAAGCCAGATTCAATCAACTTTTTCTCAAAAGCCAGCTTGGCTTGTTGAAAAGCCAGCAAGGGCTTTTGCACACAAATGGCCGACAACAAAACAAACTGAGCAATGCCTGCTTGCTGCGCAACTTTAAGCAACTGCGAATGGGCTGTGTAATCAATCGCCCAAGCATCGCGGGGCACGCCTGTGCGCGAAGCCATGCAAGAAACAATGGCGTCAAAGCGCTCGCCTTGCAGGCCCTCGTTTTGTACAGATTCAATCGACTGCACATCACCAAACCGGAGCACCGCGCCGGCAGGCATGACTGGGGTTTTGGCTTGGGATGATTGGCGCACAAAGCAAACCACCTCGTGACCCTGTTCCAGCAAGGCTTTGCAAGTGGCTTGGCCTATGGTGCCGGTGGCACCGAATAAAAGTATGCGCATCAAGCGCCATCACATTCAAACAGGCTGCTACGCATGGTGCCGCCTTTGGCTTTGGGGGCTGATCTCATTTTTGAATTGTGCTTAATTCGGTATCTTTAGACATCATATTTGTAGCGCGACCGAAAATTATTCTTTGGTGCTTTTGAGGTCGCGGTAGAAATTTTCATGGGGTCCAACCATCAGCAGTTTGAGCGTGTTTTCATCGAGTCTGCGGTAGGCCAACAAGCACAGCAAGTTTCCCATACGGAATTTATAAACCTTAACTCCTGCAAGATCCCCTACTTTGGTTTCGCCTTGATCTGGCTGTTTAGAAATAATTTGTACCGCCTCGTCCAGCACAGCCTTTTGTTGTTTGTGCAACTTCTTAACGGTACGTTCAAACGTGGGCGTAACGAGAATTCGCATCAGCTGAATTGATATTCACCCGAAGGTTCTTCCTGATCAGCAATCAATATGTCACGAATAACGCTGAAAGGCAGATCTGGGTTTTCAACAGCGATCTTTCCTATTTGCGACCAGTATTCGATTTGTTTGGGCACTGAACGATGCTCAACGGTGCTGTAGCGCTTGGCGCTTTCGACCAGCGCTTCAGGTAATTTCACATTGATTGACATGGGAGACCTCATCAAAAGATTCCATTATAGGCCTTAACGGTCCATTATGGAACCCACTAACAAGTAAGCTTAAAGAAACTTATTGTTGCTGGAGGTATTCAAACCTCTTCCACAGGTACATACTGGGTGAGTGATTTTCACTTACTGAAACTATCAAAGGTTTAACTTATGACCAGATTAGAAGAATTGCTCAAGCAGCAAATAGAAATTGCTTCAGCGATTGCCATAGGGGTGAAGAAAAGCGAAGACGCCGCCAACAAAGGCGATGCAGAAGCGCAGTTTGAGCTTGCCGGTCTTAACTTCAAAGGCGAAGGGGTGAAACAAAACTTTGTTGAAGCGTTTAAGTTGTTTAAATTGGCCGCTGATAAGGGGCATACGCAGGCCGAGTTTTTCCTTGGGTATTTATCCTCAAAGGGACAAGGAACGGCACAAAACGACAAAGAAGCATTGCGCTACTTTCAATTAGCTGCCGACAAAGAACACAGCCATGCCCAATATATGCTGGGTGTGATGTTTGATGCGGGCAAAGGCGTCAAGGCTGACTTCAAGCAAGCCATGCGCTGGTATCAGTTAGCCGCTGATAAAGACAATGCGGACGCCATGTATGGGCTGGGTGGCATGCATGAAAACCACCATGGCGTGGAGCAAGATGACAGAGAAGCTCTGCGTTGGTATAAGTTGGCGGCAAAGCAGCAACATACCGAGGCCAATTACCGGCTGGGGGTTATTTACAGCAGCGGAAACAATATCAAGAAGGACGCTACAGAAGCCATGCGCTGTTATGGCTTGGCGTCCGACAAAGGGCACACCCATGCGCAACTTTGCATTGGGGGCATGTATTTAAGCGGGGAAGATGTGCAGATTAGCCATGAGCTGGCTGTGCGCTATTTCACTATGGCGGCCACTAACGGTAATGCAGAAGGCCAATACAAGGTGGGCTTTATGCTTCAAAATGGGTTGGGCCGTGACAGGGACTACGCGCAAGCCCTGCATTGGTTCACCTTGGCTGCAGAACAAGACAATGCCCATGCGCAGTCAGCCATGGGCTTTATGTATTCACATGGGCAAGGCGTTAATGAAGATGAATCCAAAGCCCTGATGTATTTCAGAAAAGCCTTGAAAAATGGTGATGAGACGGCTTTGAAAAACCGTGACATGCTGGAAGCGAAGTTGGAGAAGAGGTAGGTGGGTGGTTTTGAAGCAGAATTAATATTCAAATTTGCTGCTTCAATAATTCTGAGAAACGAATTACTTCCAACTAAGATCAAGCTTTCGTTGATGCGCTGCACAGTCGCGCAAGTAAAGATTGATCAGGCTTTGGTATGGAATGCCAACTTGCTCCGAGATACCTTTGAAGTAACCAATTGAATCTTCATCTAGACGAATGGTGATTTGCTTCTTCAGCTGGGTAGCGTATGGATTCTTACGCGCCTTGGTGAAATCGTATTCTTTTCTCATGGTGCACGTCTTATCGGTATTGCTTAGATTCATGCGTGGAAGCCTTGCGTACAGAAATGATTCAAATCACATTTCCTTCTTCGCGATAGCAATGACAGACCAACACAACTTTGAGTGAGCTGCTTAAGCCGAGTAGAACAAACCTGTCTTCATCGTTGGAATGATCAGGATCATCTATCAACTTGGCGTTTTCATCAAAGAACACGGTACGAGCCTCATCGAAAGAGATGCCATGCTTCTTTTCATTTAAAGAAGCTTTTCTTGGATCCCATTCAAATTTGATATTGCTCATAACTACACTGTAGTTTATCTTAGAAATTTCCGAAATATCAAGCTTCAAACAAGCCATGCGCTGTTATGGCTTGGCGTCAGACAAAGGGCACACCCATGCGCAACTTTGCATTGGGGGCATGTATTTAAGCGGGAAAAAAGTGTTGGGCCGTGACAGGGACTACGCGCAAGCCCTGCATTGGTTCACCTTGAC
>CANLWQ010000102.1 GCA_947494405.1 Comamonadaceae bacterium
CCCCACAGCTCGCCATTGATGAAATTGCCCACCCTACCCGCTGCCAAACCGGTGGGCACACAAGGCGCCACAAAGTCGGTGATTTGCAGCCAATGACGCTGGCGTTGCCATGCAAACAAGGCCAAAGCCGCTATCACTCCCAGCATGCCGCCATGAAAACTCATGCCGCCTTGCCAGATGTAGAACACCTCTAAAGGGTGCTGGCTGTAATAGCTCAGCTTATAGAACAGGCAATAGCCCAATCGCCCGCCCAAAACCACGCCCAGCACCCCGTAAGTCATCAGGTCATCTATGTCTTTTTGGCCCCACTGGCCAAGAGACACCCACTGGGCATAAGGCGGGTGGGCCAAACGCTGCTTGGCGAGGAGCAAAAACAGCACAAAAGCCAGCAAATAGCTGATGCCGTACCAGTGAACAGACAAAGGCCCTACAGACAAGGCCACAGGATCGAATTGGGGATGAATCAGCATGGCTTCTATTGTGACTGGAGTCTGTGACCGTGGCTCAACTGCAAAAAACTTAAAAAATGAATACTAAAATAACATTAAAACAACAAAAATAACTATTTAATACATTTTCAGCAAATAATTTACAAAAATAGTATTGCTTTCAATAAATTCATCCATTAGGATTCACTTCAGCAAATTTGTACATCTTATGTATGAGTTGCTTTTCAAAAATGTTCTTTTAAAAGGATTTTCATCATGGCAAATTTCAAATTTCAAAAATCGGCTCTGGCAATTTCTTCTGCTGCGGCTTTGTCACTGTTGACTGTGGCTAAGGTCGTATTGACAGACAGCAATGGTCCGTCCACAGACTGTTATTTAAAAAACATGGCTGCTACCTCTCAGGGGGGTAACAGCAATACCGATAACACGGTGATCGCTTTGTCGCTCAACCAAGATTTCTCCAATGAGATTTGCTTGCTGGATTTTTCAGCTTCCCGCAATAACGTCCTGACTTTTGGTGGCGCTTCTTTGTCTCCAGGATCAGATGTCAAAACCTTTTCCCAAACCATCTGGGCTGCCTTGCGTGTCAGCGGCAGCTCGCCTACCACCGAGGTAGGCGCAGTTCGATCCAAGCTCATGCTTAAGTTGGATTACGATTAATGTGAATATGTGCCTCGGCTAAACTAGTCTGATCTCTAGTTTTAGCGAGTTGCCATGTCCAGTTCCCCCATCAAAATCAACCGTCGCTCGGCCCACATCACCGAGGGCAAATCCCGCGCTCCCAACCGATCCATGTATTACGCCATGGGCTACCAAGAGGGCGATTTTGGCAAGCCCATGGTGGGCGTGGCCAATGGACACTCCACCATCACACCTTGCAACAGTGGTTTGCAAAAATTGGCTGATGCGGCAGTGGCGGGAATAGAAGAAGCCGGTGGCAATGCGCAGATTTTTGGCACACCCACCATCTCAGATGGCATGAGCATGGGCACCGAAGGCATGAAATATTCGCTCACCAGCCGCGAAGTGATTTCCGACTGCATAGAAACCTGTGTGGGCGGGCAGTGGATGGACGGTGTGTTGGTCGTGGGGGGTTGCGACAAAAACATGCCCGGCGGCATGATGGGCATGTTGCGTGCCAATGTGCCGGCTATTTATGTTTACGGCGGCACCATACTGCCAGGCCGCTTCAATGGCAAAGACTTGAACATCGTGAGCGTGTTCGAGGCGGTGGGCGAAAACGCCGCGGGCAAACTCAGCGACGCGGATTTGCGTGAAATTGAAATGCGCGCCATCCCCGGTACAGGTTCATGTGGTGGCATGTACACCGCCAACACCATGTCTTCGTCCTTTGAAGCGCTGGGTATGTCACTGCCCTACTCTTCCACCATGGCCAACCCGCACGACGAGACGCAAAACTCGGCCAAGCAAGCCGCCAAGGTATTGATTGAAGCGATTAAAAAAGACTTGAAACCGCGTGACATCGTCACCAAAAAGGCGATTGAAAACGCGGTAGCCGTCATCATGGCCACCGGCGGCTCCACCAATGCGGTGCTGCACTTTTTAGCGATTGCCCATACCGCTGATGTTGACTGGACCATCGATGACTTTGAGCGCATGCGCCGCAAAATCCCGGTTATTTGTGATTTAAAACCCAGCGGCAAATACTTGGCTGTCGACCTGCACAAAGCCGGTGGCATTCCGCAAGTGATGAAAGTTTTGCTCAAAGCCGGCTTGCTGCATGGCGACTGCATGACCATCACGGGCAAAACCGTGGCGGAAAACTTGGCCGACGTGCCAGACGCCCCCCGCGCCGACCAAGACGTGATACGCCCCATCGACAAGCCCATGTACGCCCAAGGCCATTTAGCTATTTTGAAGGGCAATCTGTCGCCCGAGGGTTGCGTGGCCAAAATCACTGGCTTGAAAAATCCTGTCATCACCGGACCAGCGCGGGTGTTTGACGACGAGCAGTCGGCCCTCAAAGCAGTGTTGGACGGCAAAATCAAAGCTGGCGATGTGATGGTGTTGCGCTACCTCGGCCCCAAAGGGGGTCCTGGCATGCCCGAAATGTTGGCGCCCACCAGCGCCCTGATTGGCGCGGGCTTGGGCGAGAGCGTGGGCCTCATCACCGATGGCCGTTTTTCGGGTGGTACTTGGGGCATGGTGGTTGGCCATGTGGCACCCGAGGCTGCGGTTGGCGGCACGATTGCGCTGATTCACGAGGGTGACAGCATCACCATCGATGCTCACCAATTGGTCTTGCAACTGAATGTGTCAGACGCCGAAATTGCCCAACGCCGTGCCGTTTGGCAGCCGCCCACACCGCGCTACACCCGAGGCGTACAGGCCAAATTTGCCCACAACGCATCTAGCGCCAGCAAGGGCGCAGTGCTTGATTTGTTCTAAAAGGCAATACTATGAAACGTGTGATAGCGGCGGTCTGGCTTAGTGCTTGCTTGGTCGCCCCGGCCTTTGCCAGCAAAGAACTGGCACAAAGCAAAAATTGCTTGGGCTGCCACGCGGTAGACAAAAAAATGGTCGGGCCTGCTTTGAAAGATGTAGCCACCAAATATGCTGGCGACAAAGCAGCACCGGCCATGCTTGCCGCCAAGATCATGGCTGGCGGCAGCGGTGTGTGGGGGGCTATTCCCATGCCCGCCAACCCACAGGTGAAAGACGCCGACGCTAAAAAGCTGGCGGACTGGATTTTGGGTTTGAAATAATTAATCGGGGTCAGATCCCAATTAATTAGTTGAATTAATTGGGATCTGACCCCGATTAATTTCCGTTTATTTGATTAATGGTTGTCGGCCAACTGATCCAAGATGGCGGGATTTTCCAGAGTAGAAATATCTTGCGTGATGGCCTCGCCCTTGGCAACCGAGCGCAGCAAGCGGCGCATGATCTTGCCAGAGCGGGTTTTAGGCAGGTTGTCGCCAAAGCGTATATCGCGGGGTTTGGCGATAGGGCCGATTTCTTTGCCCACATGGTCGCGCAAAATTTTGGCAATCTGCTTGGCTTCTTCCCCTGTAGGACGCGCGCGCTTTAACACCACAAAGGCGCAAATCGCCTCGCCGGTGGTGTCGTCGGGGCGGCCCACTACCGCGGCTTCAGCCACCAGTTCGGTGCAACTCACCAAAGCAGACTCAATCTCCATGGTGCCCATGCGGTGGCCTGACACATTCAGCACGTCATCGATACGCCCGGTGATGGTGAAGTAACCTGTCTGGGCGTCGCGTATCGCGCCGTCACCCGCCAAGTAATACTTGCCTTGGAAATCTTCAGGGTAATAGCTTTTCTGGTAACGCTCGGGGTCACCCCAAATCGTTCGAATCATGGAGGGCCACGGCTTTTTCACCACCAATATGCCGGCTTGTCCGTTGGGCACGTCTTTACCCGTCTCATCCACGATGGCGGCTTGTATGCCGGGAAAAGGCAAGGTGCAGGAGCCCGGCACCATGGGGGTGGCACCTGGCAGCGGGGTGATCATGTGACCTCCGGTTTCGGTCTGCCAAAAAGTATCGACGATGGGGCAACGCGCACCGCCCACATGCTGGTAATACCACTCCCACGCGGCGGGGTTGATGGGCTCACCCACCGAACCCAGCAAGCGCAGGCTACTTAAGTCGTAACGGTCGGGGTGAACCGCCGCCGTGCCTTCAGCGGCCTTGATCAGCGAGCGAATCGCGGTAGGTGCGGTGTAAAAAATACTCACCTTATGGTCTTGGATCATTTTCCAAAAACGTCCGGCATCCGGGAATGTGGGCACGCCCTCGAACACGATTTGCGTGCCACCCAAGGCCAAAGGGCCATAGCTGATGTAGGTGTGGCCTGTCACCCAACCGATGTCGGCGGTACACCAAAACACATCATGGGGTTTTAAGTCGAAGGTCCATTCGGTGGTGAGCGCGGCGTGCATCAGGTAGCCACCGGTGCTGTGCTGCACGCCCTTAGGCTTGCCAGTGGAACCCGAGGTGTAGAGCAAAAAAAGCGGATGCTCTGCGCCCACCCACTCGGGCTCGCAGGTGGTGGCTTGACCGTCGGCAACCTCGGTCATCCAAAGATCGCGGCCCGCTTGCATGGCCACTTCAGCGCCAGACCGCTTGACCACCAACACATGCTCGATGCTGTCGCAGCCGCCCAAAGTGAGCGCTTCATCGACGATAGATTTCAGAGGGAGCTGCTTGCCGCCACGCACCTGATGATCGGCGGTGATGATCATTTTGGCGCCGGTGTCTTCAATGCGGTCGCGCAAGCTTTGCGCCGAGAAACCACCAAACACCACAGAATGGGTGGCACCTATGCGCGCACAGGCCTGCATGGCAGCCACGCCCTCGATGGACATGGAAATATAAATAATGACGCGGTCGCCTTTTTGAATGCCCAAGTGTTTCATGGCGTTGGCGATTTGGCAGGTACGCGATAGCAGTTGCGCATAGGTAGCGCGACTGACTTCGCCGCCATCGGCTTCAAAAATAATGGCGGTCTTGTCTCCCAAGCCTTGCTCCACATGGCGGTCTAAGCAGTTGTAGGAGGCATTCAGGGTGCCGTCTTCAAACCAACTGAAAAACGGCGCACGGCTGTCGTTCAAGGTTTGGCTAAAAGGCTTTTTCCAGCTCAGCAAGCGATTGGCTTGGGTAGCCCAAAAGCCGGCGTAATCATCCTCGGCGTGTTTGCACAGCGCATGGTAAGCGTCCATGCCGGCCACATTGGCCTGCTCCACAAAGCTGGCGGGAGGATGGTGAATGATGTGGTCGAACTGGCTCATGCTTGTCTCCTGAAGTGGATGGCCGATCTAGCGGCTCTGGGCTGGTATTTCACCTCACTTTCGCGGCAGGCTCTTACAAGGCACTGACTGGCTTGAAACTTACTGCGCACCAGCGTCTTTGGCATTGCCTAGAATCCCCACAGCGGCTTAACCCCTCACTCGCCAGGAAAACCAAGATGCAAGCACCTCACTCCAAGCCCCCTAACAAACTGTCTCGGTTTATTTTCGCCAGTCGCTGGCTGCAACTGCCACTTTACTTGGGGCTGATTGCTGCCCAAGGCGTCTATGTTTACCATTTTTGGGTGGAGTTGGTGCATTTGCTCGAAGCGGTGTTTGGCAGCCAAACCGCCTTGCAGGCTTTGGTGACCAGCATTGGCTACAAAACAGATGGCGTGCCCACCAAGCTCACCGAGGCCATCATCATGCTGGTCATCTTGGGGCTGATTGATGTGGTGATGATCTCCAACTTGCTGATCATGGTGATTGTTGGCGGCTATGAAACCTTTGTCTCGCGCATGTATCTTGAACAACACCCCGACCAACCCGAGTGGTTAAGCCATGTCAATGCCTCGGTGCTGAAAGTGAAATTGGCCATGGCCATCATTGGTATCTCGTCCATCCACTTACTCAAAACATTTATCAACGCCGCCAACTACGATGAAAAAGTACTGATTTGGCAAACCATTATTCACATCGCGTTTTTACTCAGCGCCATAGCGATTGCCTACACCGACAAATTGCTGAACCAAACCCGCGTGATCGGCAACGAGGCCGACGCACACCACTGAACTCTCGCCGTATACCCATGACCACCATCACCCAAAACGATTTGATTGAATCGGTTGCCGCTGCACTGCAATACATCAGCTACTACCACCCCGCAGACTACATCGCCCATTTGGCGCGTGCCTACGAGCGCGAGCAAAGCGCAGCGGCCAAAGACGCGATTGCGCAAATTTTGACCAACAGCAAGATGAGCGCCACCGGTCACCGCCCGATCTGCCAAGACACCGGCATCGTGAATGTGTTTCTTAAAGTAGGCATGGGTGTGCGTTTCGAGGGCTTCAACAACGGCCTAGACGACGCCATCAACGAAGGCGTGCGCCGCGCCTACAACCATGCCGATAACCGCTTGCGCGCCAGCATCGTGGCCGACCCACAATTCGCTCGCAAAAACACCAGCGACAACACGCCAGCAGTCATCGTCACTGAAATGGTGCCCGGCAACACCTTGGAAGTGACTGTGGCGGCCAAAGGCGGGGGCAGCGAAAACAAAAGCAAGCTGGTCATGCTCAACCCCAGCGACAGTGTGATCGACTGGGTGCTGAAAACCGTGCCCACCATGGGCGCGGGTTGGTGCCCGCCGGGCATGCTGGGCATTGGCATTGGCGGCACGGCCGAAAAAGCCGTGCTCATGGCCAAAGAAAGCCTGATGGATGACTTGGATATGTACGCACTGCAAGCTAAGGCCGCCAAGGGCGAGAAACTCAGCCAGGTGGAAGAGATGCGCTTGGAGTTGATGGAAAAAGTCAACGCTTTAGGTATTGGCGCCCAGGGCTTGGGCGGCTTGACCACCGTGCTGGATGTGAAGATCAAGATGTACCCCACCCATGCAGCCAGCAAGCCTGTGGCCATGATCCCCAATTGCGCAGCCACCCGCCATGCGCATTTTGTGATGGATGGCTCGGGGCCGGTCTACCTCGAGCCACCCTCGCTGGATCTGTGGCCCAAGGTGGAGTGGACGCCCGACACCCAACAAAGCCAGCGAGTCGATTTGAACCATCTCACCAAAGCGCAAGTTGCGGCTTGGAAGCCAGGCCAAACCTTGTTGCTCAACGGCAAAATGCTCACCGGTCGTGATGCGGCGCATAAGCGCATACAAGACATGCTGGCCAAGGGTGAAAAGTTGCCGGTGGACTTCACCAACCGCATCATTTATTACGTGGGCCCTGTCGACGCGGTGGGCGATGAGGCTGTAGGCCCCGCCGGCCCCACCAC
>CANLWQ010000103.1 GCA_947494405.1 Comamonadaceae bacterium
CACGGGCAGGTATTTCACTTTATACAAGCGCTGGCATTTGATCGGTCTAGAGGTGGGTATGTCGGTGGCCAGTGTGGCCTTGCGCGGCGAACCCACAGGTGTCGCCCAAAGCTGGAAAGCAGATGTGGTGGCCACGGCCAAGCGCGATTTGCAAGTCGGAGAAATGCTGGACGGCGAGGGGGGCTACACCGTGTGGGGCAAGTTACTGCCAGCCACTGCCTCTGCGCGAATGGGCGGGCTGCCGCTGGGCTTGGCGCACCAAGTTAAGTTGGTGCGTGCTGTGAAAAAAGGCCAATCTTTGTGCTGGGATGATGTGGCTATGGACGCCACTTTGCCGGCCTACCGAATCCGTTTAGAAATGCAGGAGATGTTTGCCGCCTGATATCTTCAGGCGAGAGATTTGCGCATCATCTCTGTGCGTAGCACTTTCATCAGCAACATCCATTCACCGGCGTTTTGAACGGTGAAGGTGAACTTCTCATTCATGCCATTGTTCATTTGAATTTCATGCCAGTTGGCAAACAATGACAAACCTTTGATGCGTTTGGCGCTTGCGGTGAAAGATATCTCTATGTGTATAAATGAGATGTCTTCGTTGCTGTCAAAAGATTTGAAATACAAGCCGTCAGACAACAGATACAACACCCCAGTAGGCAGGGAAAAGCGGTTGGAGGTGTTGGCGGGACCATAGGCAATGATGGTTTTGTTGATGAGTTCAACAGGAATGCTTTGCTTGATGATTTGCTGCGTGTCATGGGTTTTATAAAAGGCAAATGCCAGTCCCAAACCGATGGTCACAAAGGCATAGAGTTGGTTGCCTGAGAAAAGATACACAGCCAAAGCCAGCAATAAAAATGAAATAGATAAATCGAGGCGCATCTCCCAAGGACCGCGAGAGATCAGCAATGAACTGTTGTCCAGCGTATTGGCCAGAATCAGCGGTGAAATATGGGGCTTCTCGTTTTGTACATGCGGGAGTTGCGCGCCGCAGTTTTGGCAAAAAACATTTTCGCTGGGGTTGATGAAATAGCAACTGGTGCAAATCATGGGGTGCTTTCAGAATTTGCGTTCATCAATGTGATTTGTCTTGGGCGGGGACTTCAGGTTTATCGGCTTCGCCCTTTTTGTCTGCAGGGGTGGCAGGCTTTTCGTCCGCATGGGCATCCTGCTTGTCAGCAGCTTCAGTTTTACTGTGGGATGCGGTTTTCGTGGTTTCGTGGGAGAGGAAGTTGTAGATGGCCAAAGAACTGATCACCACCGTCAAACCACACAAAAGCCCAATGATGAAAATCATGAAACTGTCGCCATCGCTGCTGCCAGAAATGGTCGATTTCGCAGTTGTTTTGTCCACGGTTTTTTTCTGCAAGGCCAGCAACTGCGATTTCAGTTCACTCATGCCTGCAGCCAAAGCGCCCGTGTTTTTTTCCAAACTCTGTTGAGCCGCTTGGTGGTAAGCCTCGATATGCTTCTCTAGGTGATCTATCACCTCGTGTTGGTCGTCTTTCAAGTTTTCGGTGTTTTGTACCAAGCTTTGCGCCAACAATTTATGGATTTCGATCTTTTGTTTTTCAAGTTGAAGCTTGAATTCATCCGGCATGCGTTGCGAATGTTGTTGCACTTCATTTTGAGACAGCAAGGCCGCCAATTGGGTGAGTTGACGCTGCAAACTGGTTTGTTGCTCGGCGACTTGACTGACCAATGACTCCAGCGGGTTGGGCTGGGTTTGCAAATGGCTTTGCTGTTGGGATGTCAAAGAAATGAAATCGAGCAACAGGGAATGTTTTTCTAGGATTTTTTTGATTTCTTGCTGAGTTTGTTCAAGTGACTGAATTTGCTCGCTATCGACGGGCGTCGGGGTGTCTTTTGCCAAAGGCGCAGGTGCTGGCGTGGGCATGGAAACGGGTTGTGCGACCACGGGTTCAGTCACTTGTACAGGCAAGTCAAGATTGATATCCCGTATGTCCGGCATATGGTCTGGCGGACTGAGTTTGAAAGTCATCTCATCGACTTGGCTTGTTTCCACGTCAAGGGAATCAACTACCGGAGTGAGTTCTGAGTTAACTTCACTGGCAAGAGGTGTTTCTAAAGGCGTGGCACTGCGTTTAACAGGCGCGCCACATTTACCGCAAAACTTCGCGGTGATTGAGATGGGTTTTCCACATGCGATGCAATCCATAGCTTTACCTAGTTAGTTTCCTCTGATGTGTAAATGCGGCAGGGTGAATATCGACCCGTGCTGGCTTGGTGATCTTCACAATCTTTTCTGGCAATTTTTTCTGCATGCGCTTGGCTCTTTTCAGTCACGGCACCTGCGCAATAAGCGGTTTCTCCATCAAAGCTATAAAAAAAAGCGCGGTAAGGTTTGTCCGGGTCTTTTTCTTTCATGAAGCGTTCAAACAGTTTTTTACACTTTCCTAACAGCGGCGGGCGGTACAAATTAGCGAAGGAAGCCGGTTCTTCTCGGCTTTTGGGTAATTCTGGTGAAAGGGCTTCGGGTTCGCTGGGCTTTTCAGCCTCTTGCAAATTCGTTGGGTTTGTGTCTTTGCTCAGCAAAGCAGTCGCTGAGGTGTGTGGTTCTTCGGTTGTCGCTGGGTTCTCTGAGCTGCTGGGTGTTAAAAGTGAACGGGAATAGATGAACAATGGGATGTTGATGGACATCATCATCATCACCATGATCAGGTATTTCGTCATTCCTTTGGTGTTCATTTGTCAAAAAATCCAATAGTTACTTGAGGTTGCAAGCAAGACCTGTTCCAGTTTAATCGGTTTGAACTGCATTGACTTGAGCCTGTATTACCTCAAGTATTGACTAAAAACGGCTTATTGAATCATTAAGTATTCAGAGATTGAGTAAAAAAATGGGGGTTTTCATTTATTGTGGGTTTGTATGCATATTTTTTTCATTAGAATTGATTGGTTGCATAAATAAGCAGTCTTTTTTTAATTCAAAGGTATGACATGGCTGACACCACTTTATCTGCAAGCAGTTTGATCATTGGCGAGGGCGTCGTCTTTACGGGTTCTATCAGTGCGCCGGGGCGGGCTACGATCAATGGAACTGTGACAGGCGAAGTCTCTGTCAATGATTTGCATATTGGTGCCAAAGGCAGTGTTTCTGGCAGCATCGATGCCCGCACTATCGACGTCCACGGCATATTGGCTCAAAACATACTTTGCCATGAGCATTTGATGATTCACCGCGACGGGTCTGTTTCAGGAAAACTCGATTACGCTGAAATCGAAATCGAGCGCGGTGGTCAATTCATGGGTCAAATGACCCAGCATGACGCCAGCCAAACCAAGGTTTGAGTACTGTCAAAATCTTTCTTTCAATAATGAAAGAAACTTTTATTAATCCTAAAAGCTTAATTAAAGATGGATTGTGGGAAATATTTAAATTTCCGCCAATATTTAGCATGGGTGTGTCATCTGTGGGCCACTTTGGGGCGTTGAACCATCAAGATTGTTAAACCCTCCCAGCCATGAACAAATCGTACACAGACCAACAGATTTCCGAACCTGCTGAATCCAAGCTCAGCAAAGCCTACGTTCCTTCAGAAAACACCCCTATCCGTAACACCTTCGAGCGTATCCGCAGCCAAATGGCGCAAGAGGCCGAGCAAAAAAGCCGCCCCGTCTCACGCCTTTATCCTGGCCTACGCGCCCTCAGAGCCTAAGCTCACATTTATTTTTAACCCGGTCAGGGGTAAGTCGCAGCGGCTTTCCCAGTGTTGACCGGCCTTGATGGGCCAAGCGTCGGTCCAAGTCCCTGTGGTGATGACATCCCCCGCTTGCACCTCAGGCGCACCTGGGCACTGTCGTAAGGCCTTCAAAAAATGCAGCAAAGCCATCAAGGGGCTGTCAAGCACGTTGCTGGCGTATCCCGTCTCCACCGTTTTTCCATCGTGAATCAATTGCAGCGATAAACCCGATAGCAGTTGATGTAAGGCCTCGCCGTCAGAGGCCACGTCGCGCACTGCCAAGGGCTTGCCCACCAACAAATGCGCATGCAGTGCGCTGTCGGTGATGGTGTCGGCCACTTTAAAGCGCCAATCAGCGGCGTGGGACTGCACAATTTCAAAGCCACACGCCATCCATTCGATAGCTTCAAACAGGCTTTGTGCACTCAGGTCAGCCGCAGGTGTGCGGCGCATACCAAACACCAACTCCGGCTCTAGGCGCGGCTGGCTCATGTGGCTGATATCAACAGTGCCTTGGCCATGCGTGTTGGCGTAGGTGAGTGTGGTGTCCCACACCGTACCCCAAATGGGTTCGAACACTTGGTAGCGCTCCCAAATGCTGCGGTTGGTAAAACCAATTTTGAAACCACGCGGCGTTTCGCCACGTTGAACGCGCAACTGGCGTACTTGCAAAGCGGTTTGGTAAGCGAGCGCCACGTCGTTTGGGATGCTGGCTACGCTGTCTGCTGGCCACAGGCTGGCTTGGTCGAGGTGCTGCAAAAGTGTTTCGGGTGTCATGGCGGGTGCGTGTGAGGGGCAGGGCGCAGACTATCATCGCCCATGGCCATCAAATCTACCATCTACAAGGCGCAACTGCAGATTGCCGACATCGATCACAGCTACTACGCCGACCATGCGCTGACCTTGGCGCGTCACCCCAGCGAGACCGACGAGCGCATGATGGTGCGACTCGCCGCGCTTTCCATGAACGCCCATGAGGTGCAAGACCTGTGTCAAGGCGATGCTGTCTTGGCGTTTGGGGCGGGCCTGTCCGACCCTGATGACCCGGATGTATCGATCACCGATTTCACCGGCCGCAAGCGGGTGTGGATTGAGGTGGGTCAACCGGAAGAAAAACCTATGCAGCGCGCTTGCAGCAAGTCGGACGCTGTGCGGGTCTATGCCTTTTCCCATTCAGCCGATATCTGGTGGCGCGGCATAGAGAACAAACTGCACCGCAACGATAAGCTCAAAGTGATACGCATACCTGCCCAAGCTTCACAAGCCATGGCGGCCATGGCCGAGCGCAGCATGCAATTGCAAGTCACCCTGCAAGAGGGCAGCGTGACGCTGAGCAGTCACTTGGGCAGTGTGCATTTCGAGCCTGTGGTGTGGCGCTAGGCGCGGTCAGTGCGCGCTGGGTAATTCGTCCCAACAGGTGGTGAAGCGTGGCGAACGGTTGGCGCTGCGCATGCGCCAGTCGCGGCTGGTTCCTGTGGCGGCGAGATGGATGGTGTCGCGCCCGAAATGCAGATTGAGGTGATCGAGTGTTTTCATCAGGGTCGCATCCCGCGTGCGTGTCACCGTGTCTTCAAACAAGCCGTGTTGCTGCCGCCGCGCTTCGCTTAAAGCGGTGAGCATCACACCAGCTTTTTTATAGGCAAAACCCGCGCGAAATATTTTGCGCAAAGCCACCCACACCGCATCGCTGAGCAAACGGCTGTCGTTACTGGGTTCGGGCAAAGGCACCAAGAGACTGGCGTTGTACTGGGGCTCATCAGGTTTGAAGGGGTTGGTGCGTATGAACACATGCACCGCGCCTGCCAATGACTGCTGGGCGCGCAGTTTTTCACCTGCCCGCGCTACATGCGCACTGAGTGCTTCGCGCAACTCGACCACACTGTGCACCGGCCTGCCAAAGCTGCGCGAGGCCATGATTTGTTGCTTCGGTGGCGTGATGTCTTCCAGCCCCAAACAACTGATGCCACGCAACTCGCAAACGATGCGCTCCATCACCACACCAAAGCGCTCACGCACACGCGCAGGCGGGGTGTTGCGCAAGTCGAGTACGGTGTGAATATCCATCTCGGCCAAGCGCCGCGCTGTGCGGTTGCCCACTCCCCAAACTTCGCGCACCTCGGTTTGCGCCATCCAGTCTTGGCGTTCGGGGCGCGACAGGGCGTTCAAATCGCACACGCCCTCAAACACCGCTTGCTTCTTGGCGAGGTGGTTGGCGAACTTGGCCAAGGTTTTGGTCGGGCCTATGCCCACGCACACGGGCAAGCCTGTCCACAGGCGAATGCGCTGGCGCATCTGCCGCCCCAGCGCCACACCACCGCCGTGCAGCGGCAGCACTTGCTCGATGCGCAAAAAGCTCTCGTCGATGCTGTAGACCTCAAGGTCTGGCGCGTAGTCGCGCAAGATGTCCACTACCCGCTGGCTCATATCGGCATACAGCGTGTAGTTGGAGGAAAACGCCTCTATGCCATGCAACAGCGCCAAGTCTTTCAGCGAGAACCAAGGTGCGCCCATCTTCACACCCAGCGCTTTGACTTCGTTGGAGCGCGCCACCGCGCAGCCATCGTTGTTGGAGAGCACCACCATGGGTATGTTGTGCAGGCGAGGTTGAAACACGCGCTCGCAACTGACGTAGAAGTTGTTGACATCGACCAGCGCAAACTGTGCGGGCGTGCTCATGTCTAGCCTGCGCGTTTCAAACGCCGCACCACACCGACCACCACGCCCCACACTTCCAAAGGGCGCTCGGCATTCAGCACGATGGCTTGGTAGGCGGGGTTGTCGGGGCGCAACTCGATGCGCCCGTGTTGTTGGTGCAAGCGTTTGATGGTGTAGTCGCCTTCAACCACGGCGATGATGATGTCGTTGTGCCGCGCTTGCAGCGAGCGGTCCACCACCACTTTGTCGCCGTCTTCGATGCTGGCGCCGCGCATGGAGTCGCCGCGTACATTGAACATGAAGGTAGCGGGTTTGTGGCGCACCAAATACTCGTTGAGGTCCAGGCTGTCTTCGGTGTCGTCCGCGGCCGGCGAGGGAAAGCCCGCCGACATGCGGTGCAGCAGCAGGCGCAGTGGCGCAGCGCTGGGCTGGGCTTGCAGGGTTTGGGGATGTTGGTGCAGGGTTGGCATGTCAAGAAGGTATAAATACTGTATAAAAACACAGTTTAACGGAGTTTAATCAGCGATGTGAGAAGCGGTGTGCTGGGTGCGGGGTGCTATCCTGCACCCCCCAGCCATAGCGCCCCCAAGGCTTCGTAAACCAAGGTTTTCAACATGACAATTCCCTCTTTGATGCGCTTCATCGACCACGGCAGTGGCGGTGCCCCCGAGGTTTTACGAGCCGCTCAGACCGGTGTGCCTGTGCCTGCCGCTGGCGAGGTTTTGGTGAAAGTGGCTTATGCGGGCGTCAATCGCCCCGATTGCTTGCAGCGCAGCGGGCGCTATCCGCCGCCACCCGGCGCCTCGCCCATTTTGGGTTTGGAAGCTTCTGGCCATGTGGTGGCGCTG
>CANLWQ010000104.1 GCA_947494405.1 Comamonadaceae bacterium
TCGGCGTTGATCACGCCCATGTCGGCCAAGTACTCGGCTTGGGTGGGAATGCGCCCGAGCTTGGAACAGATTGCTGACAACTCGGCAGAGCCCAAATACACATTGGCATTTTTGCCTAAGCGATTGGGGAAATTACGGGTGCTGGTCGACATCACGGTGGCGCCCTCTTTCACCTGCGCTTGATTGCCCATGCACAGCGAACAACCCGGCATTTCCATGCGCGCACCGGCATTGCCAAACACGCCGTAATGGCCTTCTTCGGTGAGTTGCTGCGCGTCCATTTTGGTGGGCGGCGCCATCCACAATTTCACTGGGATATCGCGCTTGCCTTCCAGCAATTTGGAAGCCGCACGGAAGTGGCCGATGTTGGTCATGCACGAACCAATGAACACTTCGTCGATCTTGGCACCCGCCACATCGCTCAAGGTTTTGGCGTCATCGGGGTCGTTGGGACAGCACACGATAGGCTCTTTGATCTCGTTCAAATCGATTTCTATCACCTCGGTGTACTCGGCGTCTTTGTCGGCTTGCAACATCTGCGGATTCGCCAACCAAGCCTCCATGGCTTGTATGCGACGGCCTATGGTGCGGGGGTCTGCATAGCCTTGGGCAATCATGTTCTTCAACAACACGATGTTGCTGTTGATGTACTCGATGATGGGCTCTTTGTTCAAGTGCACGGTGCAACCTGCAGCGCTGCGCTCGGCAGAAGCGTCGGACAATTCAAAAGCTTGCTCCACCTTCAAATCGGGCAGTCCTTCAATTTCCAAAATACGGCCAGAGAAAATGTTTTTCTTGCCCTTTTTCTCAACGGTAAGCAAACCTTTTTTGATGGCATACAGCGGAATGGCATGCACCAAGTCGCGCAGTGTCACACCGGGTTGCATCTGGCCTTTGAAGCGCACCAACACGCTCTCGGGCATATCGAGTGGCATCACACCGGTTGCCGCGGCAAACGCCACCAAACCTGAGCCAGCGGGAAAGCTGATGCCCACAGGAAAACGGGTGTGGCTGTCGCCACCGGTGCCCACGGTGTCGGGTAACAACATGCGGTTGAGCCAACTGTGGATGATGCCGTCGCCGGGCTTTAAGCTGATGCCGCCGCGGTTGCTGATGAACTCGGGTAACTCGTGGTGCATCTTCACATCCACGGGCTTAGGGTAGGCCGCGGTATGGCAAAACGATTGCATCACCAAGTCGGCGCTAAAGCCCAAGCAGGCCAAGTCTTTCAACTCGTCTCGGGTCATGGGGCCGGTGGTGTCTTGTGAACCCACCGAGGTCATGCGTGGCTCGCAGTAAGTGCCGGGCAACACGCCCTGCCCTTCTGGCATACCGCAGGCGCGGCCCACCATTTTTTGCGCCAGCGTAAAGCCTTTGCCATGGCCTTGGGGAACAGCCGGCAAACGAAACAATGTGGATGCGGGCAGGCCCAGAGCTTCACGCGCTTTGGCTGTGAGGCCGCGACCAATGATGAGTGGAATACGCCCACCCGCGCGCACCTCGTCAAACAGCACCTCGCTTTTCAGGGTGAAGCTGGCGATTTCTTTGCCGTCTTTCAAAGCCTTGCCTTCATAAGGGCGCAACTCGATAACGTCACCCATGTTCATTTGAGACACATCCAACTCGATAGGCAAAGCGCCGGCGTCTTCCATGGTGTTGTAGAAAATTGGAGCGATTTTGCTGCCCAAACACACACCACCAAAACGCTTGTTGGGCACGAAGGGAATGTCTTCGCCAGTGAACCAGAGCACGCTGTTGGTGGCCGATTTGCGGCTCGAACCCGTGCCCACCACATCGCCCACATAAGCCACCAAATGACCGCGCGCACGCAGGTCTTCAATGAACTTGACAGGGCCGCGTTTGCCGTCTTCTTCAGGCGTGATGCCGTCGCGTTTGTTTTTGAGCATGGCCAAGGCATGCAAAGGAATATCGGGGCGGCTCCAAGCGTCTGGCGCAGGAGATAAGTCGTCGGTATTGGTTTCACCGGTGACCTTCAAAACAGTCAGGGTGATGCTGTGCGGCACTTCGGGGCGGCTGGTGAACCACTCGGCGTCAGCCCAAGATTGCACCACCGCTTTGGCCAAGGCATTGCCCTTGTCGGCTTTTTCCTTCACGTCGTGGAACTGATCGAACATCAACAAGGTTTTTTTCAAACCTTGGGCGGCAATCGGGGCACAGTTTGGATGGTCGAGCAAATCGATGAGGGGCGTCAGGTTGTAGCCGCCCAGCATGGTGCCCAGCAGTTCTGTGGCTTTTTCAGCTGACAGCAATGTGCATTTTTCAGTGCCGTGCGCCACAGCTGCCAGGTAAGAGGCTTTGACTTTGGCGGCATCGTCCACGCCTGCGGGTACACGGTGGGTGATCAATTCAAGCAAGGTGGCTTCTTCGCCCTTGGGCGGGTTTTTCAACAATTCAATGAGCTCGCCAGTTTGTTTGGGCGACAAAGGCAGGGGTGGGATGCCCAAGGCAGCGCGTTCGGCCACATGGTCACGGTAGGTTTTCAACATATCAGGCTCCAGAAAAATTAACGGTTGTTTGAAGAGGCTTCTAGCAAATCTAAGTGAGCAGAAGCCGGAAATTGTTGGGCAGCGGTTTTTTGTGCGGGGCTTTGACAGTCGTCTGCCAAGCGCTTGGAACGAAGCGAATCCAACAGCATGGATTTCTCAGCGGTCTGAATCCATATGGCGCCGGTTTTTTCATCCTCTAAGCGCACCGCACCTGAATCAGATGGCACGGGCTTCATGCTGAAAACGGTTTTATTCATCTTCAAAATAAAACGACCCGGCAAAGCCGTGTCTGGCCAGAGCATGATGGTTTGTCGCTTTTCGCATACCAGCATGCCGGTGTGCACATTCGCAGCGATGGCAAAAACCTGTTGCGACGCGTCCGCCATGGCCAACACAGGCGACATCAGCAACAGACAGAGATAACTACCCAAAAGATGTTTCATGACGCTTTCTTTGTTCATGCTTGGAAATACCCCAAAGCCTGCTCGGGCAAAGCCTGGCCCGTGGCATAGGCTCTTTCTAACACGGACCAATAAAAACGGAAACTGGCGCGGTCGTGCAATTGACCGCCCCATTGAATAGGTGCCCAATCTGCTTGGGCTGCCGCTTGCAAAATTTCTACGGCCTGCGCTATGTCGCCAGGCGCGGGAGAAAAAGCGGCCAATAAAGGTCTGACTTGGCTGGGGTGAATACTCCACATACGGGTGAAACCCCATTCGTTGGCCGCGCGCTCGGCGCAATGCTGCAGGGCTTGTACATCTTTGAATTCGGTGACCACGCAATGCGAAGGTGTTTTGCCATGCGCATGACAGGCACTGGCGATGGCCAATTTGGCCCGCACCACCAAAGGGTGGCTGAACTGCCCAGCCATACCCATGGCAGAAGCAGGAATAGCGCCGCCGTGCGCAGACACAAAATCCATCAAACCAAAACTCAAGGACTGAACACGGGGATGCGCAGCAATGTCAAAAGCATGGTGCACTGACAGCGGCGACTCAATCAGTGCATGCAAAGGGATATGCGAACCACCAGCGGCATCAATGAAATGCATAGCGGTATGGATGTCCGCCACTGTCTCAACCTTTGGCAACATGATGTGGCACCAACGCCCAGCGGCTCGCCCCACCGTGGTTTGTATATCGGCTTGGAAAGCGGGATGGTCAACTGCATGCACACGCACCGCCACCCGCGCTGCAGGTTCGGCCGCCAAGGCCAATTCGGAAACCAAATGCGCATGCTCGGCCTCGCCACCCACGGGTGCCCCATCTTCGCAATCCAGGGTCACGTCCATCACGCCCACACCAAACTCTTGGTGCAACTCCGCTTGCAGTTGCAGGCTTTTGCGCATGCGTGCCTCGACCCCACTGTAGTGGTCGCACACAGGCAACGCCCTTGCAGCAGCTTGCGCTCCAAGCAAGACGTCGCGAGGATGTTTCATGTGTGCTGCAAGTCGTTGGTGTTAAAGCAAATGCGCTACGCCGGCCTGCTCGTCGGTCAGCTCTTTCAAGGTCTTGTCTATGCAAGCTTGGCTGAACGCGTCGATGTCCAGGCCTTCGACCACTTTGTATTCGCCGTTCTCGCAGGTGACGGGGAAACCAAACATCACATCTTTGGGAATGCCATACCAGCCTTGTGAAGGAATGCCCATGGTGACCCACTTGCCATGCGTGCCCAAAGCCCAGTCGCGCATGTGATCGATGGCCGCGTTCGCAGCTGACGCCGCTGAAGACAAGCCACGCGCTTCAATGATGGCCGCGCCGCGCTTGCCGACAGTCGGCAAAAACACATTGGCATTCCACTCTTGGTCATTGATCATGTTCTTGACCGATTCACCCTTGATGGTGGCGAAGCGGTAGTCGGCATACATGGTGGGCGAGTGGTTGCCCCACACACACAATTTTTCAATGTCAGCCACTGCTTTGCCGGTCTTGGCGGCAATTTGTGAAGCTGCGCGGTTGTGGTCCAAGCGAAGCATGGCGGTGAAGTTACCGGGCTTCAAGTCGGGAGCAGACTTCATGGCGATATAGGCATTGGTGTTGGCAGGGTTGCCCACCACCAAGACTTTCACATCACGCGCGGCGACAGCGTTCAAGGCCTTGCCTTGGGCGGTGAAGATGGCACCGTTGATGGCCAGCAACTCAGCGCGCTCCATGCCGGGGCCGCGTGGACGTGAACCGACGAGCAAAGCGTAGTCCGCATCTTTGAAAGCTGTCATAGGGTCGCCATGGGCCTCCATACCCACCAACAAAGGGAAAGCGCAATCTTCAAGTTCCATCATCACGCCTTTGAGCGCTTTTTGCGGGCCTTCTACAGGCACTTCCAGCAATTGCAAGATGACGGGCTGGTCTTTGCCCAGCATTTCGCCAGAGGCGATGCGAAACAACAAGGCATACCCAATTTGGCCAGCTGCACCAGTAACGGCAACGCGAACAGGTTTTTTACTCATGACAATCTCCGAAGAAAAATTTAAAACAAAATATTACAAATAGGCTGGCGTCAACTTCAAGACATATGTCTTATAGAAGATATGATAACTTCTCTGTTCCACGATTTGCATGACAAACCTGCTCAAGCCTCATCATGACCACCGAAACCAGCCCTGCACCCACTGCTTCTACAGCAGCGAGTGCGCCTGCTTTCAGCCCACTTTATCAGCAGATCAAGGGCTTGGTTCTGAAAAGCCTGCAAAGCGGCGAATGGAAGCCAGGTGAGCCCATTCCCAGTGAATTTGAATTGGCAGCCCGCTACAAAGTCAGCCAAGGCACGGTTCGCAAAGCAATTGATGAGTTGGCACAAAACAATTTGCTGATTCGCCGCCAAGGCAAGGGCACTTTTGTGGCAACCCATGCCGAGCAGCATGTGCAGTACCGTTTTTTGAAGCTCAAGCCAGATACAGGCGACCTCAACAGCCAAGGCCCGGCCCAGCGATTCATCATCGACTGCAAACGTACCCGCGCCAATGCCGATGTTGCCAAAGCCTTGAGCCTGCGTGGCGGTGACGCCGTGTTGCAGCTGCGACGGGTGCTGTCTTTTGGCGGCGTGCCCACTATTTTGGAAGAAATCTGGCTGCCCGGCGCCACCTTCAAAGGCTTGACCGCCGAGCGCTTGAGCGCCGACCAAGGTCCTATGTACGCCTTGTTTGAAACCGAATTTGGCATTCGCATGGTGCGTGCGAAAGAGCGTTTAAGAGCCGTCAACCCCAGCGAGGAAGAGGCTGGCCTGCTGCAACTCACCACCCCCACGCCCTTGTTGAGCGTGGAGCGCTTGTCTTTCACTTACCACGACACCCCCATGGAATGGCGCCGAGGCTTGTACCGAACTGACACACACTATTACGACAATGAATTGAACTGAATCGCCTTGGCAACCAGTGTCATCTTCTTTTTTTGTGCATTGCAATAGAATGAAAAACAACAGGCCTTCAACCCCACCTAAAGCCCTTACCAGCGAACAACAGAAAGTCAGAAAGTCCCATCTATGACAGAACCCAGTCACAAGCGGCCTGAATTCCGCAATATCAATGCTTTTGTTGATTTACCCTCTTACCGTTTGCCCGCAGCAGGCTGGGTGTCCATATTGCACCGTGTCAGCGGTGCACTGATGTTTTTGTTGCTGCCTTTCATTATTTGGCTATTTGACAAATCTATTTCTTCTGAGATTTCTTTTGCCAAATTCCGCGCGGCTTTCAATGTGGGCGTGGGGATTTACCCCGCTTGGTTCATCAGTTTGGTGACTTTGGCTTTGATCTGGGCTTATTTGCACCATTTGATTGCGGGTTTGCGCCATTTGTACATGGACGCCACCCACAGCGTAGACAAAGCCTTCAGCCAACGCAGCGCTGTTTTCACCTTGGCGCTCAGCCTGGGCTTGACGGTGCTGCTGGGCGCCAAGTTGTTTGGCCTTTATTGATTTCAGGAAGACACAGCATGACAGATTCGATTGGTTCTAAGCGCTTGGTTGTCGGTGCGCACTATGGTTTGCGCGACTGGTTGGCCCAACGCATCACCGCCACCTTGATGGCTTTGTTCACACTTTTGGTGCTTGTGCAGCTGATTTTTTCCACTGGCCCGATTGACTACGACAAATGGGCTGGCATCTTCAACCCGCAATGGATGCGCGCGCTGACCTTCACGGTTATCGTGGCGCTTACCTACCATGTGTGGGTAGGCATGCGCGACATTTGGATGGACTACATCAAGCCAGTTCGTTTGCGCTTGGGCCTGCATATTTTGACGATTGTTTGGTTGCTGTCCTGCATGGCTTGGGCGGTTCAGGTTCTTTGGAGATTTTGATTGATGACACGCTCTTCTCTTCCCCGTCGCCGCTTTGATGTGGTCATCGTCGGTGCTGGTGGCTCTGGCATGCGAGCTTCGCTGCAACTCTCACGCGCTGGCCTGAATGTGGCCGTGCTTTCTAAAGTCTTTCCTACCCGCTCACACACCGTGGCGGCGCAAGGCGGTATTGGTGCGTCGCTGGGCAATATGTCCGAGGACAACTGGCATTTCCACTTTTACGACACCATCAAAGGATCGGACTGGCTGGGCGACCAAGACGCTATTGAATACATGTGCCGCGAAGCACCCAAAGTGGTTTACGA
>CANLWQ010000105.1 GCA_947494405.1 Comamonadaceae bacterium
ATGGCCATATTGCACACCGTCATGCGGCCTTCCATGCTCAAGCCACGGATGGCTGAACCAGCAAACTCAATGGTGTAGCCGGTGCCGCCGGCTGTGCCAATTTTTCCGATGATGGCCAGCACAACGTCTTTGCCGGTCACGCCTTTGGCCAGCGTGCCTTCGACTTTGATGAACATATTCTTGGCTTTTTTGGCCAGCAAAGTTTGCGTAGCCATCACGTGCTCTACCTCTGAGGTGCCAATGCCGTGTGCCAGTGCGCCAAAAGCGCCATGTGTTGAAGTGTGCGAATCGCCACAAACAACGGTCATGCCGGGCAAGGTCGCGCCGTTTTCAGGGCCAATCACATGCACGATGCCTTGGCGTTTGGACATGAAAGGAAAAAAGGCTGCTGCGCCAAACTCTTTGATGTTGGCGTCTAGCGTGGTGATTTGTTCTTTGCTGATGGGGTCGGTGATGCCGTCATAGCCCAGCTCCCAGCCGGTGGTCGGGGTGTTGTGGTCGGCCGTCGCCACAATGGAGCTGACACGCCAGACCTTGCGGCCGGCTTGTCGTATGCCTTCAAAGGCTTGTGGGCTGGTGACTTCATGCACCAAATGCCGGTCGATGTATAAAACAGCCGTTCCGTCTTCTTCTGTATGGACAACATGTTCGTCCCAAATCTTGTCGTATAGCGTGCGTCCCATGCGGGTTCCTAGCCTCAAAGTTGGCAAAAGTGTTGATTTTAGGCAGTTATCTTCATTGGCTAAACTCCGCTACTTATAAATAGTGAATTTGAATCCGATGACACAGCGCAAAGGCATTATTTTGGCCGGCGGTTCAGGCACCCGCCTGTATCCCGTCACCCAAGCCATCAGCAAGCAACTCATGCCGGTGTACGACAAGCCCATGGTGTATTACCCGCTGTCCACACTCATGCTCAGTGGTATTCGTGAGGTGTTGGTGATTTCCACGCCCCAAGACACGCCACGTTTTGCCGACTTGCTGGGTGACGGTTCTCAGTGGGGTATGAACATAGAGTACGCGGTGCAGCCCAGCCCGGACGGCTTGGCGCAGGCTTTCACCATCGGCAAAAATTTCGTCAACCAACACCCCAGCGCTTTGGTGCTGGGCGACAATATTTTTTATGGCCACGACTTGGTCAAGCAATTGCAAAGTGCCGACCAAACCCAGCAAGGCGCTACCGTGTTTGCCTACCATGTGCACGACCCAGAGCGATATGGTGTGGTGGCATTTGATGAACAGCAGCGCGCCATCAGCATAGAAGAAAAACCTGTGCAGCCCCAATCCAATTACGCGGTGACGGGCTTGTATTTTTATGACGAACAAGTGTGTGAGATTGCCGCCTCAATCAAGCCATCGGCGCGAGGTGAACTGGAAATCACAGACGTCAACAAGCGCTATTTGGAGCTTGGGCAACTCAGGGTGGAAATCATGGGACGCGGCTTTGCTTGGTTGGACACCGGCACCCATGAAAGCTTGATGGAGGCATCCAGTTTTATTGCCACCTTGCAAAAACGCCAAGGACTGATGGTGTCCTGTCCCGAAGAAATTGCGTTTCACCAAGGCTGGATTGATGCCACCCGTTTACAAAGACTGGGTGAAGCCTTGGCTAAAAATGCCTATGGTCAATACCTTTTGTCCTTACTGAAATAACTGCCATGGCTTACCAAGTCGTTCCTACTGCATTGCCCGGCGTGTTGATATTGGAGCCCAAGGTGTTTGGCGATGCCCGCGGTTTCTTTTATGAATCTTTCAATGCCCAAGATTTCGCTCAGGCGACTGGCTTGGATGTCACTTTTGTGCAAGACAACCACAGCCGTTCTGCCCAAGGTGTTTTGCGTGGCCTGCATTACCAAATTCAACAACCGCAAGGTAAATTGGTGCGTGTCACCGAGGGCGAAGTGTTTGATGTGGCGGTCGATATCCGCCGCTCTTCTCCGCATTTTGGGCAATCGGTGGGCGTGCATTTGAGTGCAGACAACAAACGCCAACTGTGGGTGCCGCCTGGCTTTGCCCACGGCTTTTTGGTCCTGAGTGCCAGTGCAGATTTTTTATACAAAACCACCGATTACTACGCCCCCGCTCACGAGCGCTGCATTGCATGGAATGACCCCAGCTTAGGCATAGACTGGCCCCTACAAACGCCCCCTTTGTTGGCAGCGAAAGACGCCCAAGCGCCAAGCTTGGCCTTGGCCGAGGTGTTTGTGTGACAAATTTTTGACATATTCCGCCATTAAGATGACATTTTTTTTCTGTTAGCGACTTATGAAAATTGCAGTGTTCGGTACGGGTTATGTGGGTTTGGTGCAAGGTGCTGTGTTGGCAGATGCGGGGCACACGGTGATATGCGTAGATATCGATGAAAACAAGCTGGCGCGTTTGCGCAAAGGCGAAATCCCGATTTTCGAACCCGGTCTTGAGCCAATTGTGAAGAGCAATTTTGCCGAGGGTCGTTTGTTGTTTACCTCGGACGCCAAGGAAGCGATTGCGCAAAGCGAAGTTCAATTTATCGCAGTTGGCACGCCTCCTAATGAGGACGGTAGCGCCGATTTAAAACATGTTTTGGCGGTGGCTAAAACCATTGCCACCCATATGACGGGTTACACCGTGGTGGTTGACAAGTCCACAGTGCCGGTTGGCACGGCCGACAAAGTGACGGACATGATTGCCCAAACCCTTAAGGCGCGCGGCGTGGACTTCGCTTTTGATGTGGTCTCCAACCCTGAGTTTTTAAAAGAAGGTGCAGCAGTGGCTGACTGCCAGCGGCCCGACCGAATCGTGATTGGCACCGAAAGCGCCCAAGCAGAAAACATTTTGCGTGAGTTGTACGAGCCCTTTAACCGCAACCATGACAAAGTCATTGTCATGAATGTGCGAAGCGCCGAGCTCACCAAATACGCGGCCAACTGCATGCTGGCCACCAAGATCAGTTTCATGAATGAAATGGCCAATATCGCCGAGCTGGTGGGCGCTGATATCGAGTCGGTGCGTCAGGGCATAGGCAGTGACCAACGTATTGGTTACCACTTCATTTACCCAGGTGCCGGTTACGGCGGCAGCTGTTTCCCCAAAGACGTCAGCGCTTTGGTGAAAACTTCCGAGGGCTTGGGCTATACCCCTTGGATACTCAATGCTGTCGAGTCGCGCAATCAAGCGCAAAAACATGTGGTGTTTGAAAAAATTCAACGCTATTTCAAAGACGATTTGAAAAACAAAACCTTCGCTTTATGGGGTTTGTCATTCAAGCCCAATACCGACGATATGCGCGAAGCCCCCAGTCGGGTGGTGATGGAAGCTTTGTGGCAAGCCGGCGCGCGTGTACAAGCTTTTGACCCTGCAGCCATGGAAGAAACCCAGCATATTTATGGTGACCGCCCAGACTTGATGTTGTGTGGCACCAAAGAAGCCGCTTTGATGGGGGCAGACGCCTTGGTCATCATGACCGAGTGGAAGAATTTCCGTGTGCCAGACTTTGAGCGCATGAAGTCTTCGCTGAAAACGCCGGCGATTTTCGATGGTCGCAACCTGTTCGAGCCAGCGCGCATGCGCGAGCGCGGTTTCGACTACTTCAGCATTGGCCGCTGAATTAAAGCGACAGGCTTTGTAAGTAGGCCCTGAAATCGCTGCCGGTTTCAGGGTGCTTTAAAGCGAATTCGACGCTGGCTTTTAAAAATCCCAGCTTGCTGCCGCAGTCGTATCGCACACCCTCGTAGGCATAGGCATAAACCGCTTCGAGCTTGAGCAAGCTTTGTATGGCGTCGGTGAGTTGGTACTCGCCGCCGGCCCCAGGTTTGAGCTTGGATATGTGCTGAAAAATACTGGGTGTAAATATGTAGCGACCCACCACACCTTGGTCGGAAGGCGCATCTTTGGGTTCGGGTTTTTCCACAATATCGGACAACTTGGTGAGCCGCTCGCCGGCAGATATGCCAGCCACCACACCATAAGACTTGCTTTGTTTAGGTTGAATTTTTTCAACCGCCACCACCGAGGAACGGTAATGCTCGTAAATGCCCACGAGTTGCTTGAGAACGCCGGGTTGGTGGTCTAGCAAGTCGTCTGCCAACACCACAGCAAAAGGTTCATTGCCCACCAAGGAAGCGGCGCAATTCACCGCATGACCCAAACCCAAGGCCTCGGGTTGTCGGACATACACACAGTTAACGTGTGCGGGTTTGATGTTGCGCACCAAGTTCAGCAACTCGGTTTTATGCTTGGCTTCGAGTTCGTGCTCTAGCTCAAACGAGCGGTCAAAATGGTCTTCAATACTGCGCTTGCTGCGACCGGTAACGAAGATCATTTCGGTGATGCCCGCTTCCACCGCTTCTTCTACCGCGTACTGAATCAGCGGTTTGTCCACCACGCACAGCATTTCCTTGGGACTGGCTTTGGTGGCGGGCAAAAAGCGCGTGCCCAAACCCGCTACAGGGAAAACAGCTTTTCTGACAACAGTCATTTCAACCTCTTAGCGCTTGTTCAAAGCGGGCACTTCGCGCTTTGCCGCGCCAGTGAACAGCTGGCGCGGGCGGCCAATTTTGTACTCAGGGTCGCCAATCATTTCATTCAACTGAGCGATCCAGCCCACTGTACGTGCCAAAGCAAAAATGCCGGTGAACAGGTTCACAGGAATGCCAATGGCGCGTTGCACGATGCCGGAATAAAAGTCGACATTGGGGTAGAGCTTGCGCGAAACAAAATACTCGTCTTCTAAAGCAATTTTTTCCAAAGCCTTGGCCAGTTTGAACAATGGGTCGTTTTCCAAGCCCAGTTCTTGCAAAACTTCGTTACAAGTCTCTTGCATCAATTTGGCGCGCGGGTCGTAGTTTTTGTACACACGGTGACCAAAGCCCATGAGCTTCACGCCAGAATTCTTGTCCTTGACCTTTTCCATGAATTCACCGACCTTGGCAATACCGCCATTGGCCTGAATATCTTCGAGCATGTTCAAACAAGCTTCGTTGGCGCCGCCGTGGGCCGGGCCCCACAAACAAGCCACGCCTGCTGCAATGGCGGCAAAGGGGTTGGTGCCAGAAGAACCGCACAAACGCACTGTGGAGGTGGAAGCGTTTTGCTCGTGGTCGGCATGCAAAGTGAAGATGCGGTCCATGGCGCGCTCAAGCACTGGGTTGACCACATAAGGCTCGCAAGGCGTGCCAAACATCATGCGCAAGAAATTGCCCGCGTAAGACAAATCGTTTTGCGGGTAAAGAAAGGGCTGACCCACACCGTATTTATAGGCCATGGCCACCAGCGTAGGCATTTTCGCAATCAGGCGAATTGCCGCCACTTCGCGGTGTTCGGGATTGTTGATGTCGGTGCTGTCGTGATAGAAGGCGGACAAGGCGCCCACCAAGCCTGTGAGCACGGCCATGGGATGGGCATCACGGCGAAAACCACGCAAGAAAAATTGCAATTGCTCGTGCACCATGGTGTGGTGGGTCACGGTTTGGGTGAACTCGTTTTTGCGCTGGGCATTGGGCAACTCACCGTAAAGCAGCAGATGGCAGGTTTCCAAAAAATCGCACTGGGTGGCCAGTTGCTCTATGGGGTAGCCACGGTACAGCAACTCGCCCTTGTCACCATCGATATAGGTGATGGCAGATTGGCAAGAAGCGGTAGACAAAAAACCAGGGTCGTAAGTGAACAAGCCGGTTTGGCCGTAGAGCTTTCGAATGTCCATCACGTCAGGGCCTATCGAGCCGTTGTAGACAGGGATATCCACACTGGGAGAGCCGTTGCTGAAAGACAAGGTAGCCGAATAATTTGCGAGTTTCATGGGGTGTTCCTGATAAATGGGTTGGTCATGCCTTGATGAGGCAAAGTAGTGCTTTCACATCTTCTTGTTGGGCGATTGCTTGGCTGTGGGGTCGCCCCAAAAACACATCCAATAAATCGTTGTCTGCCAATTCCATCAATGCATACATGCAGCGCGCATGACCCACGGTCAGGGATGCAGCATGACGATTGAAAAACTTTTCGATAAACAAATCGTTCTCCAGCAAGCCACGCCGGCTTCGCCAGCGCAATTTGCTCAGCGCCGAAGAAGGCAGGCTGGCCTCGTTGGGCAGCGCGTCGAAAGATTCGTCAATCATTTAAACCGTGCGACTGACCATCAACTCTTTGATCTTGCCAATCGCCTTGGTAGGGTTTAAACCTTTGGGGCATACATCGACACAGTTCATGATGGTGTGGCAACGAAACAGTCGGTAGGGGTCTTCCAAGTTGTCTAAACGCTCGGAAGTGGCGTGGTCGCGGCTGTCGGCAATGAAGCGATAGGCTTGCAGCAAACCCGCGGGTCCTACAAATTTATCGGGATTCCACCAAAACGAAGGGCAACTGGTGGAGCAGCTCGCGCACAAAATACATTCATACAAGCCGTCGAGCTCTTCACGTTCTTTGGGCGACTGCAGGCGCTCTTTTTCGGGCGGCAGCGTGTCGTTGACCAAGTAGGGCTTGATGGAGTTGTATTGGTTAAAAAACTGCGTCATGTCGACAATCAAGTCGCGCACCACTGGCAAACCAGGCAAGGGCTTCAAAGTGATGACGCCGGGCAGGGTGAGCATATTGGTGAGACAAGCCAGACCATTTTTGCCGTTGATGTTCATGGCGTCTGAGCCACACACACCTTCGCGGCAAGAACGGCGGAACGACAAGCTAGGGTCTTGCGCTTTGAGTTTCATCAAGGCGTCGAGCAACATGCGTTCATGGCCGTCGAGTTCAACCTCGATGGTTTGCATATAGGGCTTGGCGTCTTTTTCGGGATCGTAGCGGTAGATTTTGAAGGTACGTTTCATTTAGAAGGTCCTGACTTTGGGAGGAATGCTTTCGGTGGTCAGCGGTTGCAATTTAACGGGCTTGTAGCTCAGGCTGTTGCTGTCGCTGTGCCACAAACTGTGCTTCAACCACTCTTCGTCATTGCGGCCGTTGGGGTGTTGCGGCGTGTCGGCGTAATCATCTACCGTGTGAGCGCCGCGGCTTTCACGTCTGGCAGCCGCAGACTCCATGGTGGCTTGGGCGCATTCGATGAGGTTTTCTACCTCCAAGGCTTCCACACGTGCCGTGTTGAAGA
>CANLWQ010000106.1 GCA_947494405.1 Comamonadaceae bacterium
AGAAATAAAGATGATGTTGTCAATGCCCAGCACGAGTTCAAGCAGGGTCAAGGTGGCCAGTGCCACCCACATTTGCGGATCAGTCAGAAGTTCCATGGGGTAAATTTTGATTTGTGAAAAATAAGATTAGCTGACTGTAGCTTAACAAAAAAACACGCTTTGCCTACTTAAGCCATTGGCAAGCGACGCTTGAAACTTTGTAGTCTGAGCCATAGCCAAGCATGGCGTATCAATAGATAGGTCAACCAGACGGCCCAACCGGAAAAAATCACATCGCTCAGGAAATGACCACCTTGCACCATTCGCACGCCGCCAATGAAAAGGCCGGCGACCGAGCCCATCAGCAGCCAGCGTTTGCGTCTGGGCCAGGCCGACCAAATGCCCCAGGTCATCAGAGCGAAACCTGCGGCTGCATGGCCGCTGACAAAGCCGCAATTCACATCGCAATGGGTGCTGAGTTCAAACGCAGGGACAAAAGGTTTGCTGTTGCCAAAGATCTGCAGCTCTTCGGGGCGTGGCCGACCCACATGGTCTTTTAAGCCCCAGTCGACCACCAAGCCCTGACCCACAACGGCCATGATCAGCAATGCAAGCATGCGTCTGCGCCATGGCAAGGTATGGGGGCGCGGCCTTATTTTGAGTAACAGCAACCACAAACAGCTAGCGATAAACAGTGCTCGACCCAACCAAGGGGTCGCTACATAGACAGCTTGAACAACACCCGATTGATTGGCCGGAAAACTGTGACTGCTGGCCTCAAAGAAATAGTGCGTCACCACCAAATCAAGTTCGGGCCAAAGCGTAAACACGGCTATCGATAAAGCCAAACCGACACCCCCCCACAGATATTCGCGCTGCTGGGCTTTCATGGCCGCGGTTCTTTCAATGACCACAAGAAAAGCGCACGCCCCGCAGGCTGCGGATCAGACAAGAGTTGCACATTCTTGTATCTGGCACGAACAAACGCGGGCAACTCACCCATCACCAACAGCAAGACAGGTTCTGGGTGTTTGTCAGGCTCAAAACGGTAGAGCAAATCGTAATGATGCAAAGGCTGGGGTGTTTGTTGCCAGCTCAAAGCCATGGTTTGTTGTTCGCGCCACGCATAGGCAGCGTGAATAATCAAGGTGCGGTCTAGCGCCACCAAAGTGGCTTGGGGGTGTTGGGCCGCCAGCGCTTGCAAGGGCTGCAATGCTTGTTCCCAACCACGGGCTCGGCCCCATAAATCCCATTTGGATTTTTGCACCGACAACCCCATGCGTGCGCGCCAGTCGCCGCCCAAGGACACTGCACTTGAAAACAAAGCAGAGATCACCACAGCCAGCACAAGGCCTCGCCAGCGCCACTGTGTTTGGCCCGCAGCCAGCAACCAAGCCAAAACCAAACATCCACCCAATAAAGCCGGTGCCGGCCAGTTGATTTGCGCCGTGCCCTGCATGGCTTGAACACCGCCAATCGTCCACAAAGGCCAACTGGCATGCCAAGCCCAAACCGCTGGCGAGGGCTGACTGGATGAAGATGCTGATTTTTTATTCAGCACCCAACGGGATAAACCCATGAGTGCCATCACCCACAACACCGGTCCGGCAAGCAAGCCTTGTGAAGCCACATACTCACCTAAGCGAAGCGTGACTGCAGCAAAACCTGCTGGAATCGTGGTGCGCCCATCGGCCAATAAATCGGCGGTATGTTTCAAGGTGGGCCAGTCATGCGCTTGGTTCCAAGCCAGATGGGGCAGCATGGCCAAGGCAGCGACAGCCGCAGCCAAAACCATGCCTTTGCTGACAGCAACTGTTCGGTGGGCAAACCACCACAAGACCCAACTCGCCAGCACAGCAGACATGGTGTATTTGGACAACAGGCCCAAGGCCAGCACCAAACCGACGAGCAGCCAACGGGTGAGGTTTGCAGGTTGCGCCAAAGCCCGCCACATCAGCCACAGTTGCAAGGCCCAAAAAAGCATGAGCGGGCCATCGGTGGTGGCCACTTGGCCCAGCACGCCGCTGACCAAACTGCTGGCAAACAGTACGGCAGCCCATGCGCCTATGGCGTGGGGCGAAGACAAAGTGCGTTGACTGTCGCGCTGCATTTCCCAGCCCAATCGCCACAACACCAAGGGCACCACAGCCCAGCACAACTGCACCAACCAACGCACGCCGGCAGTGCTGTCGCCCGCCACCCAGACAGACAGTTTGATCAGCACTGGTAAAAGCGGTGGTTTGGAGTAATAACCCCAGGCCAGTTCGCGACTCCATTCCCAATATTGGGCTTCATCGACAAACAGTCCCGCACCGCTGTAAGCCGCGGTCAGCATTCTTAGCACCCACAGACCCAGCAGCAATACCAGCAAGCCCCCCAAAGGCCAAACCCATTCAGGGCGTGATACCTTTTTTGATTGAGCTTGCATCATGGTGCAGGCGCAGAGCCCAGGGGTCGCATGACCAAGGCAAAGCCGCGTTCGCTGGCAACCACCGGCCAGTGGGCTGGCCAAGTGGGTCGGTCTGTTCTCACCAAGGCCAACTCGCCTTCTTCAGGCGCACGTCTTGGGGCAGGGTTTTGGCGGTACAAAGCAAAAGAGGGGTAATGCACGCCCCATTGCACAGCGGCTTGCTTCTGTGCTTGTGCAGCCAAGCCATGCACGGGGCCTTGTAAGGTCTGGCTCCACCAAGGCAGCACGCCCAAACTCAAGACAAGTGTGCCACCCATGGCAAGCAAACCGAACCGAGGTAACTGAACAGGTGCGGGCAGAAAGCGACTAGAGAGCAGCCACAGAATTTGTATCAGCAGCACAGCTGCGCTGACAGATCGCACAAAGTGGGGAGGCATAGAAGTCTGCAACAAACTTCGGTACAAACTGTCACCTATCCAGTGGGGGTTGTCGCGCAAGAGGTTGGGCAACAGCATCAACAGCAGCAACCAAACCACCAGCAAGGCCGCGCAGCTCCACCACAAACGGTTCTTGGCTTGCAGACCTGCATAGGTCAACAAAAGCACAACGCCTGGCGCGGCATACAACACATAGTGCGGCAACTTGGTTGCTGAGAGTGAAAAAAACACCACCACAAAGCCTGCCCAGAGCAAAGCAAAGCGCAGCAAAGGCGTGGCCCAAAGCTCTTTCCAGCGGGAAAACAGGCTCAGCGCCAAGGGTGTCCAAGGCATCCATAACAAAGGCAACACCAGCACAAAATACAACCAGCCCCCGCCATGCCCCTCCATAGGTGCGCTGAAGCGATCAAGGTTGTGGCGCAGAAAAAAGCCTTGGATGAATGCGTCTCCGTGGCGCAGCCAAGCGTAGACATACCAAGGCGCGGCAACCGCCACAAAAATGAGCCACGACCAGACATCACGCAATGTTTTTTGCAGCAAACCGGCGCTGGGTCCGCAGATTTGCCACAGCAGCAATACCGCAGCGGGAATCAGCACCGCCACCGGTCCTTTGGTGAGGACGCCTAAGGCCATCCATAAGGCGGTGCGGCGCAAAGCGCTGCGGTCCTGTGTAGATACATAACGCCACAAATCCAACGCAGTCAACATCAACCACAAGCCCAGCAGCGCATCTGCGGTGGCCGTGCGTGCCATGGCCCAAGGCCCCAAGCTGCTGGCAAACACCATGGCAGCCAACACAGCGGCTCGCGGCCCCCAAGCCTTGTGGGCAGTCAAGGCCAGCGCCATACTCGCCAGCCAGGCCGACAGCGCGGAGGGCAGTCGCAAAGCGAATTCATTTAACCCGAATAGCGAAACGCTCAGAGCTTGCAACCAATACACGCCTATGGGTTTGTCAAACCGGTCTGCACCATTCAAGGTGGTGTGACCCCAGTCACCACTGACCACCATTTCACGGGTTGCTTCTGAAAAAGCACCTTCGTCCACATCGAACAACAAGCTTTGGCCAAGGCCTAGTAAAAAGTAGCCCAGCAGTAAAAGTGCGCCAACATAACCCCACCAGCGCCTCAGTGGCGCTTCAGACCCTGCCATGCCAGCCTTCGTTGTGCTGTGGGGTGGGCGCATCGACCAAATGGTAGGCCTGCGCTTTACCGCCTTCGTAATAAGTGCGCATCAACAGCTCGGCCAATACGCCGGTGGTCAAAAACTGTAAGCCCCCTAGTACACAGAAAAATCCCACAAACATCAAGGGTCGGGTGCCAATCGATTCGCCCATGAATTTGAGCACCATCAAGTAGCTCAAAATGCCCACGCCAAGCGACAACACGGTCAGACCAATGCCGCCAAAGAAATGACCCGGGCGGGTGCCAAAGCGTAAAAAATAGTGAATCGACAGCAGGTCAACAATCACTCTCAGGGTGCGCGAAATGCCGTATTTGGATTGGCCCTTGGTTCGTGCATGGTGGCGCACCGGCAACTCGGCCATGCGGTCGGGCGAGGTGACGGTGGACAGCCATGCAGGAATGAACCGGTGCATCTCGCCATACAGACGAATTTTGCGCAAGACCGGCGCGCGAAAGGCTTTCAAGCTGCAGCCCAGATCTTTGAAGTTCAAGCCGCTGACTTTGCGAATCAAGCCGTTGGCAATAAAGGAAGGAATTTTGCGCAAGAAAAAACCATCTTGACGGTTTTGCCGCCAGCCCGCCACGATGTCTTTGTCTTCGCGCAGCAAATACTCCACCAACATGGGAATGTCGCGAGGGTCGTTTTGCAAGTCACCATCCATGGTGACGATGACGTCGCCGCGAGCGCAATCGATACCCGCTTGCATGGCGGCGGTTTGGCGGAAGTTGCGCTGCAGGCGCAGCGCGCGTATGTGCGGCCCCACCTCGGCGGCATGCTGGCTTAAACGAAACCAAGTGCCATCGGTGCTGCCGTCATCGACGATGACCAGCTCCCAAGGCCAAGGGTAGTCTGCAAGCGCGGCTTGCACCGCATCTATCAGGTCGGCCGCCAGCTCGACTTCGTTGTACATAGGCACTACCACCGATAAGCGGTGCGCAGGAATGCGGTGGTCTGAGGCGTCGACAAGGACGTGCGAGGTGTTGATGTTCATGGAAGTCATTCAGCTATTGTCGCCATTCGCAGCAAGGGGGTCTGGCCAACGCAAAAAAGCATAGGCCAACAAGGCTGCGCCCAAGGACACCGCCAAACAAAAAAAGTGCACCAGCAAAGCAGCTGCGGGTAGTTGGGCGGCCACCGAGCCCTGTTGCAAACCAGCGGCCAACCACACGCCCGCCTCGTAAGTGCCCAGGCCTGCAGGCCCTTGTAAAGGCAGCAAACCGGCCCACTCACCGCCCAAGGCACCTTGAAAAGCTGCTTGGGGGGAAATGGCCAACAACGCTGACAGCAAAATAGCCACCACGCTCAGTTTGCACAGCCAGTTAGCCAGCGACAGCAACCAAGCGCTGCGGGGCGCTCGGCGGTGCAGCATTTTTCGCAACAACCCAGCCCAAGTTGCGCGTCGCTTAAGCAACATAAGCCAATAGCTTGGCGGTAAAAAGATAAGTCCTGAAAGGCCTGCGGTGAACAGCAGGGGCCAAACCCAGTGCAGGTTTGGCCACAGCCAGGCCGCGAGCAAGGTCAGCACACTCAGGTCTTGCAGGCGAAGCCACATCAGGCTTCTAAGCGACTGGTACAAAGGCGCACCAAACACTTGTTTGACCAGCAAGGGGTAGCCGGCTTCGCCGGCTCTGAAAGGAAGCAGCAACACCGCAGCGTTATGCAACAAAACCAAACGCATGGCGACAGGCAAACTCACTGTGCGCCGCCATTGCCACTCTTGCTGCACCCGCAGACCTCGACAGACAAAGCTGCCGAGCCAAAGCAAACTGCACAAGAGCCACAACCCAAGGGGAATCTGCTCTGCACTTTGGCTCAGGCCGTAGAGATTGACTTCTTTGAGCAGCCAAATAAGTAAAAGGCCGCCTAAACCCCAACCCAGCAAAAGTTTCAGCCAGCGTTTACAGGTCGCCCACAACATCATCCCTTGGCACCTTGATGGCGCAAACCCAAGTAACGGCTGCCAGCCCCTAAAAGACCCATGACAGCCACCACCACCATGGCCGCCACAGCGGCATGTTCAGCGGGTGCTGTCACCACAATAAACACCGACAAACCCACTTCGAGTATCAGCAGAAGCCAGTTGCCTGGGCGGGTGTTCAAGAATGAAGTCCAAGGCCATAGCTTTTCCGATTGCATGGCCAGCCAAGCTATCCAAATTCCTAGGCCTATGCCGGCAAGTACATCGGCAGGCCAATGCGCGCCCACCACCACCCGCGAGAAAGCCACCACCAAGCCACCTAAAATCAAGGGCAAGAACACAGCCTTGCGGCGCATAAGTGAGGGGTACATGAGCACGATCAGGCACACCAAGGTAGACACTGCCAACGCATGGCCCGAGGGCATGGCGTTGGCCGAACCTGGTGGGTTACCCATGGGGTTGAGCAACAAAGGGTCAATAGCCATCAAAGGCCTGGGCACTGCCCACCACATTTTTAACAGTGGAGACACCACAGAGCCGATCAAAAAACCTTTGAGCGCCAATGCAGCACCTTGTCGACTTGATCTACCCAAGAGCAGCAGCAGCAGCAAAACCACCCCAGCGTCGCCGCCTTGTGTGAGAAAAATCCACACACCGGCTGGCCCCATGTGGGAGGCGTGCACAGCCAACAACCATTCGCGGTTCAGGTCCGAGTGCCACAATCCCCAAGCAAAAAGCAAAAGTACTGTGGCCAAGAACAGCAAAAACGACTGGGCGCGCGCAGACAAGCGAGGCGCAGAACTAAACAGCGACCGCATTTTTACTTTCCATAAACAGGCACAAACCATTCAAACGGTTGAATAAGATGAGCAAAAAAGTATTGGTAACAGGTGTGGCCGGTTTCATTGGTTCACATCTGGTGAAAAGTTTGCATGCTCTGGGCTATGCAGTGGCTGGTTGCGATAAGGTCGATCCGCACAGCGGTCTGGCGGGCGCTGCTGACTCGGCTGACCCGTTCTTGGCACGCTTGCGCAAAGACCGACTGCAGGCATGTGTCACCCGCTTGGGTGTGAAGTATTTTCAAACAGATATAGG
>CANLWQ010000107.1 GCA_947494405.1 Comamonadaceae bacterium
AGATAACGGGTCGCAATATTGATTTTTTCATCTTCGGTGTAACCCGACAAACGAATCACTTCCATGCGGTCAAGCAGCGCCGGTGGAATATTCATCGAGTTGGAGGTGGCGACAAACATCACGTCGCTCAGGTCGAAATCAACCTCGACGTAATGATCGTTGAAGGTGTTGTTTTGCTCGGGGTCTAACACCTCAAGCAATGCGCTGGAAGGGTCGCCTCGGAAGTCTGAGCCCAGCTTGTCAATCTCGTCGAGCAAAAACAAAGGATTGCGGGTATTCACCTTAGAGAGGTTTTGCAACACCTTGCCCGGCAAAGCACCAATATAGGTGCGTCTGTGCCCGCGGATTTCAGCCTCGTCACGCATGCCACCCAAGGCCATGCGCACATATTTGCGCCCCGTGGCCTTGGCGATGGATTGACCCAAAGATGTTTTGCCCACGCCGGGAGGACCCACCAAACACAAAATGGGGGCTTTGACTTTGTCAACACGTTGTTGCACCGCCAAATATTCCAAGATGCGGTCTTTGACTTTTTCTAGGCCGTAGTGGTCTTCGTTGAGTACGGCTTCAGCGTTCATCAAATCGTGTTTGATCTTGGTGCGTTTGCTCCAGGGCAAGCCAATCAACACATCGATGTAATTGCGCACCACGGTTGCTTCAGCCGACATGGGTGACATGAGTTTGAGTTTTTTGAGTTCGCTGTCGGCTTTCTTGCGTGCCTCGGTAGACATGCGAGCCGCTTTGATCTTTTTCTCGATCTCTTCAATGTCTGCGCCCTCTTCACCTTCACCAAGCTCTTTTTGGATGGCTTTGACTTGCTCATTCAAATAGAAATCGCGCTGGTTTTTTTCCATTTGGCGCTTGACGCGACCGCGAATGCGCTTATCAACATTCAAGATGTCGACTTCACGCTCAAGCTGGGTGTAGAGGTTGTCCAAACGCTCTTTGATCTGCGGCAGATCCAGAACGGCCTGCTTGTTCTCAAGCTTTAATGGCAGATGAGCGGCAATCGTGTCAGCCAAACGACCCGCATCATCGATGCTGGAAATAGAGGTGAGGATTTCAGGCGGTATTTTTTTATTGAGTTTGACGTACTGATCAAACTGCTGCATGACGGCTCTGCGCAGGGCCTCGATTTCTGTGTCTTGGTCGCCCACTTCGGCAGGCAACACAGGGGTGAGCGTACACACAAAGTGAGAAGGACCGTCTTCGATTTTGTTGACGATGGCGCGTTGCTGACCTTCAACCAACACTTTGACTGTGCCATCGGGCAATTTGAGCATTTGCAAGATAGTGGACACACAGCCCACCTCGAACATATCGGTGACCATGGGCTCATCTTTGGCGGCAGCTTTTTGTGCCACCAGCATGATGCTGCGGTCTGAGGCCATGGCGATTTCCAGCGCCTTGATGCTTTTGGGTCGCCCCACAAACAAAGGAATAACCATGTGGGGGAAGACCACCACATCGCGCAAAGGCAGCAAAGGCAACTCAATGACGGTGGCGGGTAACGGGGTTTGTCCTGACATGGTCAAACATCCAATCTGCAAAAAATCAACCCAAGGGTCGACGGGAAGTTCAGGCCTTTTTGGCTGCCTCGCGGTAGACCAATAAAGGGGGTTTGTTTTCTTCGATGGTGGATTCCTCCACCACCACTTTCTCAACATTGCTGCTGTTGGGCAATTCAAACATGGTGTCAATCAGCGATTGTTCAAGAATAGACCGCAATCCGCGTGCACCGGTTTTTCGGGCCAAGGCTTTTTTGGCAATTGCCTTGAGTGCAGAGGGCCGTATTTCAAGCTCAACGCCTTCCATTCCAAACAATTTGTTGTATTGCTTGACCAAAGCATTTTTCGGCTCGGTAAGAATTTGCATGAGCGCATCCTCACTCAGCTCACTGAGTGTGGCGACCACAGGCAAACGCCCCACCAGCTCGGGGATCAGGCCAAATTTGATCAAATCTTCTGGCTCGACCTGCCCAAACATATCGGACAGACTGCGTTCTTCTTTAGTTTTGACCACCGCGCTAAAGCCAATACCTGAACGTTCTGTTCGGTTTTCTATGACCTTTTCCAAACCAGCAAAAGCGCCGCCACAAATAAACAGAATGTTGGTGGTGTCAACTTGAAGAAAGTCTTGATTAGGGTGCTTGCGTCCACCTTGAGGGGGAACACTGGCCATGGTGCCCTCGATCAACTTCAACAAAGCCTGCTGAACGCCCTCGCCGGAGACATCGCGGGTGATGGATGGGTTGTCGGATTTACGGGAAATTTTGTCTATTTCATCGATATAGACAATGCCGCGCTGGGCCCGCTCGACATCGTAATTGCAGTTTTGCAGCAACTTTTGAATGATGTTTTCAACGTCCTCACCCACATAACCCGCTTCAGTGAGAGTGGTGGCGTCCGACATCACAAACGGAACGTTGAGCATACGGGCCAAGGTTTGCGCCAACAAAGTTTTTCCCGAACCAGTGGGGCCAATCAATAAAATATTGGATTTGGTCAGCTCAACTTCGTCTTTTTTAGCAGTCTCTTTGTGCTGCAGGCGCTTGTAGTGGTTGTAAACCGCCACAGCCAAGGCGCGCTTGGCGGGTTCTTGGCCAATAACGTAATTGTCGAGATTGTTTTTGATCTCCAGAGGGCTTGGCAAATCGCCTCGTCCTTCGCGCAAAGCAGCCTCAGGGGGCAACTCGTCGCGGATGATGTCATTGCATAAATCTATGCACTCATCACAAATAAACACAGAGGGTCCGGCAATGAGCTTTTTAACCTCATGCTGGCTTTTGCCGCAAAAAGAGCAGTAAAGCGTTTTTTCGCTGGAAGTTCCTTTTTTATCGGCCATTCGCTCTTAAGTTTTGGGTGGAAGTTTCAATGATACTCAAATCCAACGCCGCTTCTGGAAACAGGTTGTTCGCCTGATTTGGCGCAGCCGACATCAGGGTCGCTTGGCAATCACATCATCGACCAAGCCATAGGCTTTGGCTTCGTCGGCCGTGAGGTAATAGTCGCGTTCTGTATCGACTTCGATGCGCGACAAAGGCTGTCCAGTGTTCTCGGCCAACAGCTGGTTTAAACGCTCGCGGGTTTTTAAGATTTCACGCGCCGCAATTTCAATTTCAGTGGCTTGGCCTTGGGTGCCGCCCAAAGGTTGGTGAATCATGACCTTGGAGTTGGGCAATGAAAACCGTTTGCCCTTGGCACCTGCAGCCAACAAAAAAGCGCCCATGCTGGCGGCCATACCAATGCACAAAGTAGATACGGCTGGCTTGATGAAGTTCATGGTGTCGTAAATCGCCATGCCAGCGCTCACTGAGCCGCCAGGAGAATTGATGTACAGGGAAATCTCCTTGTCAGGATTTTCACTCTCCAAAAACAGCAACTGCGCCACAATCAAGTTAGCCGTGTGGTCATTGACAGGGCCTACCAAGAAAATAACGCGCTCACGCAGAAGACGCGAATAGATGTCGTAAGCGCGCTCACCACGGCCGCTTGTCTCGATGACAACGGGGACCATGCCCAAAGCTTGTATGTCTGATGCACTCATTGTGTTTCTCCCGGCTGAACTCAAGCCTGTTGTCCCATTAATTCATCAAAGCTGATGGCCTTTTCGGTGACTTTCGCCAACGACAGTACGTAATTGGTGACGTTTTGCTCAATCACAATGCCTTCCACCTCGGCCATGCGGCTATTGTCACTGTAGTACCAACGCTGAACTTCGGCGGGTTTTTCGTAACTGGCGGAGAGTTCTTCCACATGCGCTTTGATCTGGTCGGGCGTGGCTTGCAAGCTTTGCTGACGCACCAACTCGGAGACCACCAAACCCATGCGCACGCGGCGCTCGGCCTGAGGCTTGAAGACATCTTCGGGGATAGGCGCTTTGTCGGCGTCTTTGATGCCGCGCTGCTTGAGCTCTTCACGAGCGCCTTGCACCATGCGATCGAGCTCAGCTTGCACAATCGACTGAGGCAAATCGAGTTCGGCGTGAGCGACCAAAGCGTCAAGTGCAGCTTGTTTGTTACGACCCAGCAAACGGAACTTAACTTCGCGCTCCAAGTTGCCGCGAATATCGGCGCGTAAACCCGCCACTGTGGAGTCAACTGCGCCCAAAGACTTAGCCAGTTCGTCTGTCACTTCTGGCAAATGGCTGGCTTCCAGCTTCTTCAATGTCACCATGAAATCGGCGGTTTTACCGGCGACCTCACGGCCTTGGTAATCGGCTGGGAATGCCAAGGGAAAGGTTTTGCTTTCACCAACCTTCATGCCTTTGACAGCGCCTTCGAACTCTTGAAGCATTTGTCCTTCGCCAACCACGAATTGGAAGTCTTGGGCGCGGCCGCCGTCGAAAGGCTCGCCGTCGATCTTGCCTTCGAAATCAACGGTCACGCGGTCATCGGTTTCTGCAGAAGACTCTAAAGAGCGCTGGGCATAGGTGCGGCGTTGCTTGCGCAAAATTTCAATGGTTTTATCAATGGCTTCATCCGTGACCTCGGCATGCAGTTTGTCAATAGCGACCTGCGCCAAGTCTTGCATTTTGACTTCCGGATAAACCTCAAAAATCGCGTCAAAAGCCATTTCGCCTTCTGGGGATTGCTCTTTTTCGCTGATGCGAGGTTGACCAGCCACCCGCAACTTGGCTTCTATGGTCGCCATGTTGAAGGCTTCGCCCACTTTGTCATTCATGACTTCATAGTGAACCGAGTAACCATAGCGCTGGGCCACGATGTTCATGGGCACTTTGCCTGGGCGAAAACCATCAATCTTTACTTTGTGCGCCAACTTTTTCAGTCGCGAATTCACTTCATTTTGGATGACGGTGGCAGGCAAAGTTAAAGTGATTTTGCGTTCCAACTTTTCCAAAATTTCAACATTCACGGTCATGAGTTTTCTCCATCTCTATACTGAAAAGCGCAGGGCTTGGGACGTTCTTTGGTGCGCGGGGGGGGACTCGAACCCCCACAGTATTGCTACCGTCAGGACCTAAACCTGGTGCGTCTACCAATTTCGCCACCCGCGCGGGATTGAAAAAAAACAAAGGGCGGTCTGACTGAACAGACCACCCGCTCGAAATCGGTCAAGGGCTAAATTCTACCCGCCTCGGCCTTGCGCAAAGCAAGGCCTCAACGCTTGACCCTGAACCATGCGGCATACATGGCAGGCAAGGCCAGTAAGGTGAGCACCGTGGCAACAATCAAGCCGCCCATGATGGCTACCGCCATAGGCCCCCAAAACACACTTCGTGACAAGGGGATCATGGCCAGCACCGCAGCGGCTGCTGTGAGAACAATCGGGCGTAAACGCCGGACAGCCGACTCGACAATAGCTTCCCAAGCTGGCACGCCGCGGGCGCGGTCTTGCTCGATTTGGTCGATCAAGATGACCGAATTGCGCTGAATCATGCCCATGAGCGCAATCACGCCCAGCAAGGCGACAAAGCCAAAAGGCCGGTCCAAGGTCAGCAAGGCCAAGGCCACGCCAGCTATGCCCATAGGGCCAGTCAGAAACACCAGCAAAGCGCGGCTAAAGCTTTGCAATTGCAGCATCAGCAAAGTGAAGGTGACAAACAGCATCAGCGGCAAGCCCGCGGCAATCGAGCTCGAGCCCTTGGAGCTTTCCTCCACAGCGCCGGCCACTTGAATTCGGTAATCGGCATAGCCATCAGCAGCCCATTGCGCCTCCAATTTTTTCAGCTCTGGCAACAGTTGTGCGCTGACGGTTGCGCCTTGCAAGCCTTCCACAATATCGGATTGCACAGTGATGGCGTATTCACGGTTCTCGCGCCACATCACCCCAGGCTCCCAGTTGAATTGCGGCTTGGCCACTTGCAGCAAAGGCACCGCTTTACCGGAAGCGGTGGGCACATAAGCGTTGCCCAAGTCAGCAATGGCTTGCCGCTCGTTCAACGGTTGACGCAATACGATGTCAATCAATTTATCGCCTTCGCGAAACTGCCCAACCGTGGTGCCGCTTAAAAGCACCCGCGAGGCTTGGGCGATGGATTGGCTGGTGACGCCCAAGGCTCGGGCTTTTTCCTGATCGACGCTTAAGCGAATAACTTTGATGGACTCGTTCCAGTTGTCGTTCACGCCACGCGTATTGGCGTTGGTGCGCATCACTGCCTTGACTTCGTCAGCGCGTAAACGCAGGGCTCGGGGCTCGGGGCCCTCCACGCGAAACTGAACTGGAAAAGGCACGGGCGGGCCATTGGGCAGCAACTTAATCCGAGCCCGCACTTCAGGGAACTCTTTGGCCATGATGGCGGGCAATGCCACACGCAGGCTTTCACGCAACTGCAAGTCTTTGGGCAAGATGATGAACTGCGACACATTGCTTTGCGGAAAGACTTGGTCCAGAGGCAAGTAAAAGCGTGGCACGCCAGAACCCACCCACAAGCTCACCGACTCCACGCCAACGGTCGCCAATAAACGCTTTTCCACTTGCAAGCTCAAAGCTTCGTTGGCGGCCTGACTGGTGCCTTCAGGAAACCAAATATCCATCATGATTTCTGGTCGACTGGAGTCGGGGAAAAACTGCTGCTGCACCCGACCCATACCGAATATGCCCAAAGCGAACGTCAACACCGTCGCGCCTATGGTCACCCAGCGGTACTTCACACACCAATTCACCGTGCGGCGAAAGGCGTTGTAAAACCCAGAGTCAAACAATTCATGGTCGGCAGATCCCGCCACAAGCGGCTTGGCTTTGAGAATCAAGGTGCCTAAATACGGCACAAAAAACACCGACACCCACCAACTGAGTATCAAGGCGACCACCGTGACCGCGAAAATAGCAAAGGTGTATTCGCCGGTGACCGACTTGGCCAAGCCAATCGGTAAAAAACCAGCTGCAGTGATGAGTGTGCCGGTCAACATCGGCATGGCAGTCACTTCGTAGGCGAAGGTGGCGGCGCGAACCTTGTCAAAACCCTCTTCCATTTTGCGCACCATCATCTCCACTGCGATGATGGCGTCGTCCACCAGCAAGCCCAAAGCAATGATGAGCGAGCCC